>WRIO01000252.1 GCA_009782695.1 Candidatus Cloacimonadota bacterium | reverse complement strand
TCTGAAATATTTATTGTTTCAGTCACTTTGGCTATAAAGATAGTGTGAGTGCCAAAATCAATTGTATTTTCAATTTCGGCAGAAATCACTGTATTACAAGCTTGTGTAAGGTATAAAAGGCCATTTGCAGAGCGCTTGACAGCTGGGATATTCTCAAATTTATCTATGTCTTTGCCACTACTAAAACCGAAGTTCTTTATGAGGTCAAAACAGGTGTCGTTTGTTAGTATCGACACATTAAACTGCCCATAAGTTTTTAGCAAGTCATAAGTGTAATTTGCCTTGTTTACAGCCATAGAAATACGCAAGGGGTTATCGGTCAGCTGCATAACAGTGTTTACGATACAGCCATTGTCCGATTGCCCTTTTTTTGTGGTGATAAGGAACAGACCATAAGTTAGATTGAAAAAGTCTTTAGGGTTCGTCACTACGGCAGTTTTTTCTTTAGCAATAGGTTTTATTATGCTATCTGTAATACTTCGCACCATATTATCAATCTCGGAAAGCTGCTCTTTTTTCAGGCTTGATTTTAGCGAAATTGTGTTTTCAAGAAAAGTTATATTCCCACAGCTTTCGAGCTGCTGTCTTATCAACTTTCCACTCGTTGCAGCCCATGAACCATTTTCGATAATCCCCACTGTCCTGTTTTGGATATTATGTGCCACTAAATCATTTATCAGCTCGTCCATTTTGATATAGATACCTGCATTGTAGGTGGTGGAGGCAAAGACTATATGACTCCATTGGAAAGCAGCTGCCACTATCTCAGAGCTATCGGTGACAGAGACATCATATACAGCGGTTTTCACCCCCGCTTCGCGCAGTTTTGTAGAAAGAATATCCACTACATTTTCGGTGTTGCCATACACAGAACCATAAGCTATCATCACACCTATATTTTCTGGCTGATACTTGCTCCAAAGCTCATATTTAGCTATAAAATCGCCAAGGTTACGACGCCACACAAATCCATGCAACGGGCATATCATCCTTATCTCTACACCTTCTGCTTTTTCGAGCAAACTTTGCACCTGAACGCCGTATTTACCCACTATATTTGTATAATACCTTCTAGCTTCATCCAAATAATCTCTTTCAAAGTTCACCTCATCGGCAAATAGAGCGCCATTCAACGCCCCAAATGTCCCAAAAGCATCAGCTGAAAACAAGATTTTATCGGTGGTGTCATAAGTGACCATCACCTCTATCCAGTGAACCATAGGTGCCATCAAAAAGACAAAATTGTGTTTTCCTGTATTTAACGATTCACCTTCTTTTACCACCAAAAAGTTTTCTGTTCTATCGATGTTAAAAAACTGCTGTAGCATAGGGATAGTCTTCTCATTGCAAACTAATTTCACCTTTGGATATGCTCTGGTGATAGCTAAAATGCTGGAAGAATGGTCTGGTTCTAAATGCTGCACAACTAAATAATCAAGCGTTCTATCCTGCAAAACCTCGGCTACATTATCCAGAAATTTATTCTGATGGTTTTTCTCTACAGTGTCAAATAGCACCGTCTTCTCGTCTAATAGCAAATAAGAATTATATGAAACCCCTTTCGGAACTGGATAAACCCCTTCAAACTTATACAAACGGCGGTCATTGACCCCCACCCAAAACAAATCACCTGTTACTTTCTTTATGCAATGCATAAAACCCCCTCCTATAAACATATATTATATATACTAATTATTGTTAAAATCGTTACAAAGAATATCAAAACGCAAATTTTTTCAATTAGAACCAATTGCCAAAATGAGCCTCTTACTTATTATTTTCCGCAGGTTATATAGTCTAAAAATATAATGCTACTGACCAGCCTTATCGTCCCTTTTCCAGCGGTCGTCTATGGTTACTCGCACTGGTGAATATTTTTTGAAATAGTCCGCCATGGCGTCCCTAAGGTTTATCTCGTGTTTTATCAGCTCATTTTCTGGGATATTCGTCAGCAAGGTCAGTCCTGCATTCCCTGCTAGCAAAAAGTCTGTGGTTGCCACTTTATATATCTTGTGAGGTTGCCAAGTTTCACCATTTATTTCCAGAGTAGTCACTCTATCGAAGTCTTTTCGAGACCTGCTAAAAATCACCTTACCACCGGCGATGAGTAAACCACCACGCGAGCCCGCCACCCGCGTCTCGACTATCCGCTTTAGCATATTGCCGTCTATCAGCATAGTCACTATCATATTGTCAAAAGGCATAGCGTTAAACACATGCCGATAGGTCACATTGCCAAGCGGTATCTCTGCTCGCACGCCACCTAAATTTAAAAAAGAAAAGTCAGCATCCACAGCGTCTTTCATAGCCTCGCAAACAAAATTACCCATAGCATTTTGAGCATCCACTGATTGTCGTGAAAGGTGAACTCCTGCCACTCCTATCACCTCATCCATACCTTTTTCTGCTTCGGCTTGCCGAGCAGAAATCACTTTGTCAAAGTCAGGGTCAGGGATAAATTCGTCCTCAAAAAGAGAAACTAATAGATTGTTTTCGGCAGGTGATTCATAACCAGATATGGTTTTTGTGACAGGGTCTATCTTGATCTGCACATGCATTAGGTTGCTCAGATAACCATAATTTTGAAATACTAATGTATGATGTATAGGGTCAACCCAAGGCTTTTGAAAGCCTAAATGAACATGCCCTGCAAACATCAAATCTATGCCTGAGACCTCATGAGCTATCTCTTGGGCATCATACCCCCAAACTCGTGGTTTAGCTGGCGATGATTCGTCTTTGTTCTGCGGGTATCTTTCAGCAAAAGTCTTTTGGGCGTCATAAGGCAGTCCTGCATGCACGCAAGCTATCACCAGGTCAACCTTTTCTTCGTTTCGCAGGATGTTCACATAATGATTTAGATACTCTATCTCGTCTCGAAACTCCACATCTCGTATGTGGTCTGCAAAGCTCATTAGTGCCGTATCTGTCGTGGTGATACCT
>WRIO01000251.1 GCA_009782695.1 Candidatus Cloacimonadota bacterium | reverse complement strand
TCAAATTAGAAATTAGAAATTAGAAATAGTGGTGTCCTGCGGACGGATATTTAATATTACACATCCTCCACATTCTGCGAAGCGGACATATCATTCACATCTACCTTAACCACCCCGTCATTTTTCCGCAAGCTCCAAAATGCCACCCCTCCAAATTGGATGGGAATTTCTGGATTCTTCGCTTCGCTCAGAATGACGGCGGAGGGGTTACGGACGATAGTAGCGGAGAGCGTCCCGCTCTCCACTCCGATGTGGATGATATGTCTGATTCGCAGAATGTGGAGGATGTGAAATATGCAATATCTGTGCGCAGCGATATCCATCCATACGGAAAAAAATATAGTAGCGGAGAGCGTCCCGCTCTCCATTACCACTGCTTTAAACATTATGATATTTGAATATAAAAAAAAGGTTTATGGGTATGAATGCGATGTCTATGGACATCTAAATAATGCTATTTACTTGCAGATATACGAGGCAGCTCGTGCAGAGGCTTTAAGCTCTATGAGTATGCCAGTGGCAAAGCTTTTGGAGCAAAATGTGATGCTATACCTAGTTAAAGTAGAGATAATTTACAAAAAAGGTGTTGGTTTAGAAGACACTGTGACCGTCAAGTCGCATGTCTCCCAAAATGACCGCCTAAAAGCTATCTGGCAACAAGAAATGCATAATTCCAGCGGTGAGCTATGTAGCACAGCCACTATCACAGGGGTTTATGTGTCGAATGGCAAACCTTACCGTATATCCCCCGAACTCTGTGTTTTTTTTGATAAGTTTGTGGAAAAGTAACCACCTGAACTCTCAACGAGCGAAGCTCCTCAACGCACGCTTGCGTGCCTCAACTGCACGAAGTGCATTCAACCGTGCACAGCACTCTCGTTTATAATTTATAATTTTTAATTTGATCTGTTTTTATAGAGATTATCTCGTCATTTTCGTCAAAAAAGTAGATGATGGCATCGGTATTTGGGTATTTTTTGATTAGTTCTAGTGCTTCGAAGGGGTGCATCACCATGGCAGCTGTTGCCAGAGCATCTGCCACAAAGGCTGTGGAGGATAGCACAGTTACGGACACTGTTTGGCTGGTTGGGTAGCCTGTCTGGGGGTTTAGGATATGGTGGTATCGCTGATTTTCTTGCTCGAAGAACCTTTCATAGTCGCCAGAAGTCACCACAGCTTTATCGGGTATGCGGAGCGAGGCGATAGTGCTAAACCTATCGCGAGGATTTTGCACAGCCACCACCCACTTATTCTTGTTGTTGCTATAAAATCGGAGGTCGCCACCTGCATTGACGATAGCCTCTTCCGCACCGTTTTTTATCAAAAATTCTATAACTTTATCCACAATATAGCCTTTGCATAGACTATTTAGGTTGATTTTGATATTATTTGGCTTAAAAAGAGAGTCTTTTTTGAGTATCAGCTTGTCAAAACCGATATTTTCCATAGCTTCTGCCAGAGCCACGCTGTCGGGGATTGCCTCGTTTTCAAAGTCCCAAGTGTCAAAAAGGTCACCGATAGTAACATCGTAGAGGTGATTTGACTCGTAATAGATCTTTTCGGCAAGAGACAGCACTTCATAAAACTCGTTATCTATCCTAAAATAAACACTTTCCGAATTATTTATCTGGTGCAAAAAACTATCCGGGTGGTAATATGAGAACTTCAATTCATACTGCGTAATCTGGTCAAAAGCCTTATCAACGAGCTGCTGCACAGATTTACTCTTTGAGACTACTTTTATCTCTATTTGAGTAGAAAGCATGAGGCGAGTCTCACCGTAAGCGTAAGTCTTTATTTTCTGGTTGTAATAACTCAAAGACAGCAGTAATAGTATCAGAAAGCAGTTCAAGATAGCCACACTGCGCGGGGGGAAGTCTTTTATCCCACACCCCGTCTGCTTCGCAGACACCCCTCTCCGTAGGAGCGGGGAAAAACAACGCTTATCTGTCATATTTTTCTATAAAATCCTGCAAAGCATCCTGCCACCAGCGAGGCTTCTCCCCCGTTTTTTCAGTGTATTTGTCACAGCAGAGGGCAGACCAAGTCGGGCGAGGTGTAGGGTCTGGAAAGTCAGCCGCTAAAACAGGCTTTATGTCACAGTTCAAATCCTTGTTTGCCCTTTTTAAAATATCACGCACCATAGTAGCAAAATCGAACCGCGAAATCACCCCTTCATTTGCAAAATGATACACTCCTGTCGCCTCAGTTTCCAAAAGTTTTTGGGTGGCTGTAGCGACATCAAAAGTATAGGTGGTCTTCCCCATTTGGTCGTGAATTATTTGCAGTGCAGACTTCTCTTTTATCAAATCTGGAAGCTTCGAAAACAGATTTTTACCCTTCGGACCGTAGAGCCATGACACTCGAATGACAAGTGTTTCGGGATATATATCTTTGATATACTGCTCGCCTAAAAGTTTGCTATGTCCATAATGATTTACAGCATTCATGGGCATATCTTCGGTGTATGCGATATTTTTATCGCCTTTAAAAACAAAATCTGTGGAGTAATGAACCAGTTTTATTTTATATTTTTTTGATATAACAGCTATGTTTTTGACGGCTTCGGCATTTACGAGTATTGCCAGCTCTTTTTCTGTTTCAGCCTTCACCACATCGGTGTATGCAGCACAATTTATGATATATTTTGGCTGATGTTTGGAGACTATTTCCTCTATATTTTCTATCCGAGTAATGTCACATTCCGGTAAATCGACAGACATAAGGTCAGCAAAAAGAGGGTCAGATTTGATAGCATAAGCTAGCATGCCTCCCCCCCCAAGTATTAAAAATCTTGCCATAAGGCTCCTTTATAAATAATTCCCACCCAATTTGGAGGGGAATTGCCGCATCGTCCGCAACCCTACTCGTCATTCTGAACGAAGTGAAGAATCCAGATTGTTCATTCGTCCGCAGGACACCACAAAAACGATGTGCATGATATG
>WRIO01000250.1 GCA_009782695.1 Candidatus Cloacimonadota bacterium | reverse complement strand
TTACCCTCGACCAGAATGCAGATAAGGTAGTTCCTTATTGCAGTCTACTATGTTCTATCATCTCACTATATTTATTGTAATAATGTAGGGTAAGCTCTCTTTTAATGCTTATTTTTTATGCGTAGGTAAGTATTCGAATCTATCCAGCCAGAATAACCACTGATGGTGGAGACCTGTGTCCAGTTCAGTTCTTCTTTTTGGATTTTTAGCACTGTTCCTTCATGTATAGTGAAAAGTCGTGTAAAAGAGTCAGCAGGTCCACTAAACACATATACTGTGCTTTCTGTGATGACAGCTTCGTTGTTGTTTTTGACCAGATAAATACGTGAATATGTCATGATGGTTAATCCTAGTAGAATAAATAAAAAAAGAAAGTTCAAAAATCTAAATACAGTGTTGTCTTTTTCCGGTGATAACCATTGGAGATGTATAAATAAAATGATAAGGGCTAACACCGACAAACAGATACATAAAAGTGTGTTTATAGAAAAAAAGTAATATAAACTTGTGAGGAATCGAGACATCGCATTTTCCTCTAAATCTATCTGTTTATCTGTCGTGATAGAAAGCATAAAATCTAGGTTCCTGCGAGCAGGGGAAAAAGCAGAGTCGAGCAATAATGCCCTTTTGTAATACACAATAGCTAGCGCTATTTTACCCTGTTGATGATACGCATTGCCTAGGTTATAATATAGAGTTGGGCTAGATAATCCTGTGTTTTCTGCTAAAAGAAAGTAATCCAAAGCCTCACGAAAATTACTCTTTTGGTATTCCAAGATACCTGCTTTTAAATAATTGTCAGTGGAAACTGGAGGGATGACTATTTCTGCTCTGAGAACCATCGTAAAAGAGGTAATCATTAGTAAGAACAGTAGCTTGCTAACCCGCCGCATAGCAAAAGTGCATTTTAAATAAAAATCTAAAAAACTTTTCATATTCTATTGCTTCTCCACCCTTTGATATTGTCTCTAGCTTCTTTTTTAGGGTTCTTTTTAAGCTCGCTCATCAAATCCATAATTAATTGCGTTATCATCAGTTCGTCCTCTTTTATATCCGCTGAACTGTTGTTTACTCTACTAAACTTTATAAAGTTTATTTTTTCTAAACTTTTTTGTAGGTCTAGTATAAGAGTATCAGGTATTTCTCTTTCTTTTAAAGCCTCTACTATCACTTTTTCGAGTGAACCGCGCGGTAAATTTAATTTATCTGTGATAAAATGGCTAAGTCCTGTATGGGCTGCAGAATAGAATTCTAGAGAGTCTTGTTTTGCATAATAACTTGCTTCTTTTAGGTATTTCCTGATCACTTTAGATGCGCGGCGATTACGGCTGTATAGCTGGTCTGTGTCTAATTTATTCTTCTCCAATATAATAAAGTGGTGTGCAAGCAGACTAAGTAACAATAGAAAAAATACCAACCAAAAGATATAGCTTTCATGGTAAAACCTAAAACTACTCATATTTAGCTTCGCTTCACTGAATTCTATGTCTTTTCCGATGGGTATGATGTCTTTTTGGGCAGTATTCGATGTATATACCTGTTGCTCTGACCGAGCCACATTGATAGACTGTGGGTTTAATTTTTTCGACACATATTTTTTTACACTGGGGTCAAACCACGATATTTCCATTTCTGGGATAGTGATATTTCCTGTTTCTTGCAAGAGAATAGGATAAGTAAAGGTTCTTTTACCTGTAAAAGCATTCTTGGATTGTGAAGGCTCGTCATTTTTTTCTGCTGGTAAAATCCTTAACCCGTGAACAGTAGGTAGCTCAGGGGTGAGGGTTTGATTAAAATTCCCTGTGCCAGAGAGGATAATCCTATAAGTGAGCGAATTCCCGACATCACCTTCATTTGCAGATATATTAGATGTGATATCAAACTTGCCCACCGCCCCGATATAGTTTTTCCCTTGGTCTATAGGTGGTAGTGCGTTTACTTGTATATTGATTGGTTTAGAAGAAATTTTTAGGGTGCGTGCAGTGTTTAAATCCCAAAAAGATTTAGCTGGAACTAATATCTCTGTATTCAAGTCAAGAGTAGGTATAGTTAGAGTGCCTTCTTTTTGCGGGAATAAAGCTATGGAGCGCAACACAAAAGTATTATATAGTCTGCCCTGATAATTTTCTCTGACCCAGTTTACCCTGTCCGCTTGATATAATTCTTCCTTCCAAAAACCAGTAAAAGACGGTTCTCCTGCGAAAGAAATATTTCGGACTTGGCTCTGTGTGTAGAGTTTAAAGTGCACTACAATCATCTCATTTCTATACACAGCCCTTTTGTCAACCTCCACTGAGATAAAAGTCTCTGAACCATCTTGAGTGATTTGTTGCTGTTGGGATTGTTGCTGCCTTTGCTGCTGGTTTTGCTGTTGATTTTGTTGTGCGATTTGATCAGAGGCTAACACATTTACTGAAATAGGAGGTGTGTTGTATCTTTGGTTGCCGACAGTGATGGGTATAGCAGGGATTCTATATGGTCCTACAGTATCAGCTCTCAGCCGATACACAAATTGTTCCGATTTTTCTGTGGTGATCTTACCATTAACTGCTCTCATGGAAGTGGAAGATGATTGCTGTGGACCCGTGATAGTAAATGGCATTTGAGGTAGTCTGGGGGTGGAGATTTTTCCTATACCTTCCCCTTTTATTTCGATAGTGTAAACGATAGTGCTACCTTGAGCTACTTTATCAGTGTTTACGAAAGCCGTAACAGAAACTTCAGAAAGTAGTTGTAAAGCGGTAATCAGAATAAAACAAGCAAAAAGGTATCTTTTTTTCATTCTTCCCCAGTTAGAATGTCGTCCCCAGTTGGAAATGGGGTGTCCACTCTTTATTACGGAAACTATGTCCGAAATCAAATCCCATTAATCCCATCGGAGTGCGGATACGAATGCCTAAACCTGCACCTGTCTCAAAATCTTTAAAATTAAAGTCGCTAAATCGGTTA
>WRIO01000249.1 GCA_009782695.1 Candidatus Cloacimonadota bacterium | reverse complement strand
AATACAAACACACCTGCCGGATCATCTCTTTTTTGTATAAATCATGAAGGTGACGTAGCACAGCAGATCCAGTTACCTGCACCTATTCAAAAGGAAATAGCTGTCTCCAACTTATTTAACACAATCCACCCCAATATTATTTTTTATGATGAGGCAAACACATTACACATCCTAAATGAATTATTGGAATACGAAGAAGGTTTTCCATTGCAGATAGAGGCAAATATCAATACTGCATTAATCAGTGCGAGTGTGATAAACACCGCAGGTAAAGACATCATCTTTGGCGATGATTTTGGTTTTTTACACATCGTCAACAATACAGGTCAGTATCACAACGGACACCCACGAAAAATCACAAATAGCTTTTCCGGCTTCCCTTTTGTAGGTAATTTTGATGATAATGACAGTGCAGATATTATGATGGGAAATGGTAGAGTTGTTGAATTTTATGACACTCAAAAGACAGTAGGTGAAATAGGATGGAACACTTATAGAGGCAATAATGGAAACACGGCTTGTATTTTATTCCCCACTGAAGAAGTAGATGAGACAGACATTATTCTACCAAACTATACAAACTACTTGAAACAAAACTACCCTAACCCCTTTAACCCAGACACAGTCATAGAATTTATCATAGCAAAAAGTGAAACAATTCGTTTAGATATATTTAATGTCAAAGGACAAAAGGTTAAATTACTACTCGATGAACACAGAAATGTAGGTCAGCATAGTGTCAAATGGGATGGCAAAGATGACAGTGGACAGTCTGTAGGAAGTGGTATCTATTTTTATAAGCTTGAATCTAATAGCTTTACTTTTATAAAGAAAATGGTGTTGATGAAATAGAAAACCTAATAATATATACGAAAAAGGTTACCCATACTACTCGAAGACTGTTGAATAGTAATGTTTTGGCATACATTATTTTTACATCTTTATGCGTTCAATCATTCGACAGCCAAGGAGTGGGTTACTTTATTCAAATTGACAAGAGAATTTAGGCATGTCGGTATAAACTTTACTTGTGATTTTTACCCTATTTATCGGTTCCCATATTTTATAAAATCTGCATAAGCCTCATTTTCCTGCATTAAATCGTGATGGGTTCCTTTTGCTATGATTCTACCATTTTCGAGTAGTAGCACAGAGTCAGTGTATCGGAGTGAAGACAGTCTATGTGACACCACTATGGCAGTCAAATCGTCAAAATGGAGCTTTATATCTCTCCATAGGAGCTCTTCTTTTTGTGCATCTAAACTAGCAGTGATATCATCAAATATCAAAAACAAAGGCTTTTTGTATAATGCTCTTGCTATAGCTAATCTTTGCTTTTGTCCACCCGATAGTGTCAAACCCTTCTGCCCAATGATGGTCATATCTTTGTCTGTGAAAGTTTCTATCTCATCTCTCATTTGCACAGCAGAAATCATAGCCTGGTAATCAGGCAGTAGAGAAGGGTCTTTTTCTATTCCAAATTCTATATTTGACTTTATAGTTCCAGAAAAAAGTGAGGCTTCTTGGGGGACAAAACCCAGTAATTCTCGCAAGCTTTTTTGTTCTATCTCTTTGATATTTATGTCATTTATGTATATACTACCTTCAGTGGGGATTAGTAACCCGCTGATCAGGTTGAGTATAGTAGTTTTTCCAGCTCCGGACTGACCCATTATCAGTATTTTTTCCCCTTTTTTAATATAAAACGAGATACTATCGATAGTGTTTTGGTTTCTGCTTTCAAAACGAAAAGAGACATTTTCAAAACGGATAGAATCTATCGTTTCTATTCTGGGTTTCTGACCTTCTGCTTCATATTCACTGACTGGAAAGTTCTTTATCTCTTCTAATCTATCGATGCATACAAAAGCTTGTTTACCCGATACAAATAACTGGGGTAAATCTAGTAGAGGATATACAAGCATAGTGAGATAAGTAAAAAAAGCATAAAATGTCCCACTACTGATTTTACCTGTGACAACCATATATCCACCAGCTAGGATGATACCTATCAAAGAAAAATAATCGATATATTCATATACTAAATGCAGTAAGGTGTTTATCTTCACTAGTTTTAGCTCTGTTTTGTAGCGAGTGTCGAGGGCTTTGCGAAAAAATCTGCTAAACTTCTCTTCGCAGACGAAAGATTTGATGATCTTGATACCAGAGAAGGACATTTCTAGCTGGTTTCCTATCTCAGATATCGCCTCCTGGTTCTTTTTAAAGCTTTCGTGTAGTTTGTTTGACACTCTGTAATAGATAAAAATCATCAATGGTATGGGTAACAGAACAAAAAAGGTTAGCGACCAGCATAAATAAAACATCACAGCGACACAAAAGACAATTTTGATGGCTGAATCAAAAGCCCGAAAGATACCACTGCATATAAACCAGCCGATTTTCGGAAAGTCTTGTATATCGTTCGTGAGGCGGGTCACAAGGTCTCCTGTTCTGAATTTTAAAAAGAAATTATAGTCTTTTTCAAGGATATGAGCAAAATATCTTTTACGAAGCAAATACTCAAATAATAGGTTCATTACAGCACGAAAAGAAGGATATGTAGAGGCTACTAACCTTACTATACCTATGACTACTAACATCTTGATGATACCATAAATAGGTAGCATTGGGTCGCCTTCTGTGGGGAAGGTCAAAGACTTTTCCAGAGTGTCTATCAAGTTCCTAAAAATCATAGGATAAACCACAGCGACCACGGTTGATAACAAAGTAAGGAACACTAAAAGAAATACATAAAGTTTGTGGTCTTTCCACTCATTGACAACCCACTGTATATGGTTGGTTGCTTGTTTTTGATTATTATTCTGGTCTATGATGTTTCCCCTTTACCTATCTGCTGTTTATCTACGAATTGTAGCTCTACTAATGTTCGATATTCTTTAGAACTTTTCAAGAGCCCTTCATGTGTGCCTCTGGCTATGATTTCTCCACTCTCA
>WRIO01000248.1 GCA_009782695.1 Candidatus Cloacimonadota bacterium | reverse complement strand
ACCATGCCGCGTTCCACATCAGTTTTACCCAGGCCGCGCAGTAGCAGCCCTACATTATCGCCAGCTTCACAGGTTTCCATTATCTTACGGAACATTTCGATACCGGTAATGGTTGTTTCTGCGGTCTCACGGATACCAACGCGTTCTGCCTTGTCGTTGACCTTGATAGTACCGCGTTCCAAACGACCTGTTGCAACTGTGCCACGACCGGGAATACTGAATACATCTTCCACTGGCATAAGAAAGGGTTTGTCCTTGTCGCGTTCGGGAGTAGGAATATAACTGTCTACTGCATCCATAAGTGCCTGAACTGATGCTTCACCTGTGGGGTCTGCATTCAGGGCTTTCAAAGCGGAACCGCGAATGATAGGAATCTCATCGCCAGGAAAGTTATATTTAGACAGCAAATCACGAACTTCCAGCTCAACAAGATCAAGAAGTTCTTCGTCATCCACCATATCACATTTATTCAAGAACACGACCATCGCTGGCACACCTACCTGACGGGCAAGCAGAATGTGTTCGCGGGTTTGTGGCATTGGACCGTCAAATGCGGAAACCACGAGTATCGCTCCGTCCATCTGAGCAGCACCTGTAATCATATTTTTTACATAGTCGGCATGACCAGGACAGTCGACATGAGCATAGTGTCTCTGTTCTGTCTGGTATTCGACATGTGCTGTGGCGATAGTGATACCGCGTTCTTTTTCTTCCGGGGCATTATCGATTGAATCGAAAGAACGGAACTGAGCTCCGCCTTTCTTTGCTAAATAGGATGTTATAGCCGCTGTAAGTGTAGTCTTGCCATGATCGACATGACCAATGGTCCCTACATTAACATGTGGCTTAATTCTGACAAACTTTTCCTTAGACATTATTTCCTCCGAATTAACTTCGTATTTTTTTAAAATGGAGCTCATACCGGAACTTGAATCCGGGACCTCTTCCTTACCAAGGAAGTGCTCTACCGACTGAGCTATATGAGCAAATCCCTGCAAAAATGGAGCGGGAAACGGGGTTCGAACCCGCGACCCTCAGCTTGGAAGGCTGATGCTCTAGCCAACTGAGCTACTCCCGCACTAATTATTCAAATATCAATCTTATAGTATGAATGGTGGTGGGGGGAGGATTTGAACCTCCGAAGGCGTCCACCGACAGATTTACAGTCTGTTCCCTTTGACCACTCGGGAACCCCACCACATAGATATAATTACATTAAAATGGAGCCGATGAAGGGAATTGAACCCCCAACCTAGTGATTACAAATCACTTGCTCTACCATTGAGCTACATCGGCAAACATCAAAAAAACCATTTTTTTAAATAGCCCTTTTTTGTCAAGACTTTTTTCAAACTTTATATAAATATCACCCTATGAACGTTTTTGTAGATAATTTCGTTATTATACGCTGAAACATAAAAAAAATAGAGCCTTTTTTTGTCAACAGGATTTTTTTAGTTTTTGAAAAAAGTTTGTAACATGTTTTATTATAATATGATAGAAAGCCCAAAATCAAAAATCAAAAACTAGCGAAAATTCCCAAAAAGGAATTTTAAAAGTCTGCAAATATGACATTTTCACTATTTTTCGTAGGGAAGGCAACCCATTGCCTTCCCTAGTATATGTGGGGATTAGTCCCTCCCCCAGGACACTCATCGACGCTTAGCGTCCTCAACTGAACGAAATGCTTCGCACTGATATAAGTTAAGAGAGTCTAAGGATAAATAACCTTTCCTGTTTTTTGGAGCACCTCGCAGATAGACATCATATTTGAGATAGTTCCTATCTTTATCTGTTCTTCTATCCTAAAATAGTCTACACAAGCACCACAAATCAAAACCTTTACCCCGTTTTCCTCTAGCTGGTGCAAGCTGTCTATCACGGGTGAGTCCATCACTGTCATTTTGACGCCTGCATTATAAAAGATTAAATAGTTAGGAAGCTCGTCAGATTCTGCTAATGCATTAATAAAGCCTTTCAACAGTACCTCTCCCAGATCACACTCACCGAAACCCATTTTATCGTTTTTTATCACTACCACATAGTCTTTTATTCGCTTTGAAATTTGCGGTGATGTAGCGGGAAATGTCTCCCCACCCATCTCCTTTGAAAATATTATTTTGTAGTTGCCTTCTGATTTTTCACATTTTGTTTGATAGTCATTGTCTTTTAGATAGGTTAGGATGTTGTTTTTGGATATGTCGTTGTTTACGATGATCATCATAGTTTCTTTTGGTTCTGCCTCTTTTATAGCTTTTTTTAGCAATATCAAGGGCACAGGGCAAACCTGACCTAAGGCGTCTATTATTTTCATACTTTTTCTCCTTTTATGACAAAAAAAACTAAGTAATGTTTATCGTCTCTTTTATAGAGACATGATTGTTTTGATTTAGTTTTCTTGTTTGGCTCACCAGCAGCTCTCCTATCAAACCTATGGATATAAACTGCAGCCCGACTATCATCAATAAGATAGCTAAAAACAACAAAGGTCGATTTGAAAGGTAGACAGAAAGAAATATACGCATAAAAGAAAGGTATATCCCTAAAAGAAAACCCGCTCCAAATAGCAAGGAACCTGTTCCTCCAAATAGATAAAGGGGACTGCGACTAAAACCGGTGACGAGTTTGACTGTAAGTAAGTCTAAGTATCCTCGTAGGTATCTCTCCATGCCATATTTTGACTTGCCAAATTTTCGGGGGCGATGATGCACCGGTATCTCTGTCACAGAGAAGCCTTTTGCGAGGGCTAAGGCAGGTATATATCTATGCATTTCTCCATATACATCGATACTCTTCACGACTTCTTTGGTGTACGCCTTGAAGCCACAGTTAAAATCATGCAGCTTAACTCCTGATAAACGAGCGGTTACTCTGTTAAACAATTTAGAGGGTAATCGCTTTTCAATTGGATCGTGCCGATCATACTTCCAGCCAGAAACCAAATCATAACCCTCATTTATCTTTTCGATAAATC
>WRIO01000247.1 GCA_009782695.1 Candidatus Cloacimonadota bacterium | reverse complement strand
TGATAGGTATTTACTTGCAATTCGACATTGCCACAGCTCTTGGTGGTCTAGATAGGGAAATGTATTTTTTTATTTCGCAGTGTAAATGGATATGTTTATCAGTGATTGTTTTTTTCGTCTTTTTCAAGGTAAGCGCAGTTCCTGACCTACTCCGAAGAGGCATCTATATTTTCACTGGATTATTGATACCTTTTTTGATACTCGCGTTAATCCAAAGAAAGGGGGATGAACCAGGGAGGATTGCCTATATTGGATCATTTTCATTTCAACCAAGCGAGCTTGCACACCCTATTTTGATTATATTTTTTGCGAAGTTGATAGAGGCAAAAGAGGCTATCTTAAACGATAGCAAAATTTTACCTATCCTAAAGAGTTTTGGATTGTTCCTTTTGATAGCGGTATCTATCTTTGTGTCTATATATATTGGAATGCATTTATCTACTTTGATAGTATTAGGCACTACTCTCACAATCATGGCATTTCTAGCAGGAGTGAAAATACGTTATTTGTGCCTGCTTGCACTCATAGGCTTCTGTAGTGTTTTCTTTGTAATAAAGACAGGACATAACTACCGATCAGATAGAATCAAGTTATTTTTAAAATATAATCTTGTTTGTAAATATTTCGTAAAAGATACAGACAACATTTCAGTAGATAGTTATCAATCAAAAGAAAGCTTGATAGCAATCTCTCAAGGTGGTCTGATAGGAACTGGTTCAAATAAGGACAGAGCAAAGCATAAATTCTTGCCAGATATAAATACCGACTTCATTTATTCGATGATATGCGAACAGCGAGGATTCATTGGGGGCTTTTTTATTTTACTTTTATATTTCCTTTTTCTTTTCCGGTTCATCAAAATTAGTTTCGATACAGATAGAATATATGAGAAATTTCTCGTGCTAGGGTTTGGATTAAATATCTTTTTGAAAGCAATGGTGCACATAGGAGTGGTAATCTCTTTTTTACCAAACACTGGGTTACCTTTACCTTTCGTAAGTTATGGTGGCACAGCTTTGCTAGTGAACACTGCAATGCTAGCAGTGATATTAAATATTAGTACAAAAAGAAAGGTGCTCAATGAAGTGTCATAAAATCATAGTATCTGCAGGTGGGACCGGTGGTCATATCATCCCTGCCCTAAATATCAGTAAATCCCTCTTAAAGAGAGGAATCTCTGTTTGTTATATCGGCAATAAGGATAGTATGGAACAAACTATCATAGAAAAAAATGGCATATCTTTTTTTGCTATCGATGTGCAAAAATTATATCGTGCTTGGACGATGAAACATTTTTTATTCCCTTATAAATTATTAAAAGCTATAAATCAATGTACTGCTTATATTTACGAACAGAAACCAGATGCTTTTATCGGATTTGGGGGCTTCGTTTCTGGTGCCCCTGCTTTGGCAGCAAAAAAATTAAAAATACCGGTATACTTGCAAGAGCAAAATGCAAAACCGGGCATTACAAATTACTTTACAGGAAAGTTCGCAGATACTGCTTTTCTTGCTTATCCAGAGAGCGTAAGGTATTTTAAAAAATGTACATCGATTATCACGGGAAACCCTATAAATATAGATATGGCGAATAATCTCAGGGACGGGAATGTGCGGATGCCCGATAGAGCATCCGTGCACAGCCAGGGAAATAAAAGAGTACTAATCTTAGGTGGTTCGCAAGGCTCGATGTTTATTAACAAATTAATTCTGAAAAACATAGAACTTTTCGAATCGGAAAAAATCGATATTGTATGGCAAACAGGCAGATCTCACCTACAAAACATCGATAGTGAACTGAAAAAGATGGAAGTAAAACCACAGATTAGCATCACTACTTTTGATTTCACTGATAAAATAGAAGACATGTATACCACTGTAGATTATGTCATAGCTCGCAGTGGAGCTATGAGTTTAGCTGAAATAGAATCATATCGATTACCTGTATTTATGATACCTTTGGTTACTGCTGCTGTGAATGAACAATATCATAATGCTATCTGGATGCAAAACAAGGAATTTGGTATGATGTTTGAACAGAAAGACCAAGAATTGTTTCCAACTAGATTTAAGGATTTTATGGCTAAGGCTAGCCAGATGCATCAATCCAAAGAACCATCAAGACATTTGTCAGCCACTGAAACAATAGTAGATACTTTGATACAAAATATCGAAAGGAAAAAAGGATAAATCATGAACACATATATGCTTAGAAGGACGAAAAAAATACATTTTGTCGGTATCGGAGGGATAGGGATGAGTGGTATAGCAGAATTTTTATACCACAAAGGTTTCGAAATAACAGGTTCTGATTTACAACTCTCTGAAACGACAAAGCATTTAGAAGAAGTCGGGATAAAAATCTTTGAAGGGCATAACATAGAAAACATAAACAATGTAGACACTGTCGTGCGATCTTCTGCTGTAAAAGATGACAACCCGGAAATAATTTATGCTATATCACAAAAAATCACTGTCATAAGGCGAGCTGAAATGTTGGCAGAATTGATGAGAATGTCGTTCGGTATCGGTGTAGCAGGGACTCACGGTAAAACTAGCTCTACTTCGATGCTAGGTATGGTGCTAAGTGCAGCAGCGCTTGACCCCACAGTGATTGTGGGTGGTAAGGTGATGAATTTTGGTAAAAACAATTTAGTGGGATCAGAAGAATACATAGTAGTAGAAGCTGATGAGTATGATAGGTCTTTTTTGACGTTGACGCCTTATATAGCTGCTATAACGAATATAGAAGCAGACCATTTAGATTGCTTTAAAAATCTTGCTGATATAAAAAATGCTTTTATAGATTTTGCAAATAAAGTTCCATTCTTTGGATCAGTGGTGTGCTGTTTAGATGATTTAGGTGTGCAGTCGATTATGCCGAAAATCACTAAAAACATCATGACATATGGCTTTACTCGACAAGCTGATGTAAAAGCTACTAATGTCAAGTTTCTTGATTTTAAAACAAAATTTG
>WRIO01000246.1 GCA_009782695.1 Candidatus Cloacimonadota bacterium | reverse complement strand
TTTCCTCTTTATTCCCCTCCAATTTGGAGGGGGGGCAACTTGTTGACGGGGTGGTTTGACGGTTTTCAACCCTGCATAGCACACCATCACCTTGAAATATAAAAAAAACGACACCACACACTTGTTTTTATGAGTTTATGGTGTCGTTTTGCAAAAAAGCTATTTTTTGTCTTCTAAATTATATTTTTTACGGAACTTCTCGACACGACCTGCTGTGTCTAATAATTTTTCTTTACCTGTAAAAAAAGGGTGGCAAACAGAACAAATCTCCACAGTCAGATTTCCTTTCGTGCTTTTGTTCTCAAATGTGTTCCCACATGCACATTTTACAGTTACTTTTTCGTATTTTGGATGTATTCCTTCTTTCATGTATATCTCCTTATCGGTTGTAAATATATTTTGAGTACCAAGATATTTTTTTGACCTTTTTCGTCAAGCATTTTTTGAAAAATATCAAAAAAACTAAATATCCTTTTTAACATATATATTCAAAATTTCCCAAAATAGTTTCCCCAGCCATGGGTAGTCTATCCTGTCAAAGCGGTTATTGTGCCATAGAATATTTACAGCACTTTTTGTTTTTTGGGTGTTTTTTATCAGCTCGAACACTCGCCTCTTTGCCTCTTTATATCCCATGTTCATAGCATTTGGCATCATCAGAGTTGCGTCCATGATTATGAGTGGTTTCTCTGTGATCTGAAAAGGTCTATCCTCAGCTATATTATAGGGTTGAAAGGGTCTGCCAGTGCCTGCACGAAAGCCGATATGTTCCCAATATCCGAGTGTGCTATCGGTTTTAAAACCAGCTTTTTCGAGTATTGCAAAGGTCTTTTGATAGTCAAAACAGAGATAATGATTTCTATAAGAAGCAGTGTGAAAACCTTTTGCCTTCAACCTTTTATATTCCATTTGCAGCGCATTCTCATCAAAAGCAGCAGCTCTGCTCCCATGCAGACCGATGTGCTTTCCAGCATAGATTGAGTGTAGTGCAGCCAGAGTATCATCATTTTCCATATAGCCTTGCTTGCTGTCATTGTCCTCTCGCACCATTAAAAAAGAGATAGACTGAACATTTAAAGCTTGCTCTTTTTTGTATAAACTCACTAAATCCTTTTTCGGATGGTGAAAAAACTGCTTGGTAAAGAAATGCCCAAAGAGCTTATACCCAGCTGAAATAGGACTTTTAAATAGCCTTTTTAGGTTGTAAATATAAGTATCAAGGAGTTGCTTTTTTGTCCAAAAATCGAAATAATCGATATCGTGTGACACTTCGGGACTTGCCTTCTTAAAGTCGCTATTTATACCCTTTAAACCTAAACAATCGTGCAGAATCAAGCTGTAAAAATCGACCACAGGCGTTTCTGCAAAGCCGCCTTTATACTGCAAGGACTTACGATAATCAAAGCGATAGCCCTCATAGGCTTCGTCAGCTGCTGCATACTCCGACCAACAAGACAAAAAATAAAAAGCAGACGCCACTATGTCTTTGGTGATAGCACCCGCGCTGATGACTGGCTTTTCTGCTGGTGAAAATAAAAATGGCAAACGAGTGCCTTCATAAAACGCATAAGTAATATCTGTATGTTCATAAGCTACTGCTTGCTGATAAAACACAGCGACGGTGGGGTTGTGGCAGATATTTATAGTCGCATTTGGGTGTGGCTTTTCTCCGTAGTAAATATGTATATTTTCTACCGAGAAATCTTGGATAAAGGCAGGCGTGAACTGCAAACAGTCACAAAAAAAACGAAAAACATATTCTGCGATATTACGAAAGTTGTCGGCTGTATCTATGTAAATATTCAGTTTTTTTGAGGTCTCATTGTCAGGCATGTTTTATTTACCTATGCAAAAGTTATTAAAAATCTTTTCTAAAATATCTTCACTACTCACACTCCCGACTATCTCCTCGCAGGCTCTACTAGCTTGCTGTATATCGAAGGCAACAAAGTCTATGCCGATATTTTGTCTCGTAGAAGTCATAGCTCTGTGCATACTTTCTAAGGCTTTTTCTACACAAGCTAACTGCCGAATATTTGTCAAAAAAGTGGTATCAGCACTGCTATCTATAGAGGGAAATTGCGATAGCATCACTCTTTTTAATTCATTTAAACCACCGTCTATGACAGTTGAACATGGGACAAAGCCCATCTGCACATAGCTATTCACCTTCTCGGCTGATAGTAAATCGACTTTGTTTATCACCTTGATGACAGGAGCTGTTATCTCCATAGCTATCCCCTCATCATCAGCGATGTCGGCACTAATTATATGAAAAACAAGGTCAGAGCCAGCTATGATTTCCCGTGACCTTTCTATGCCTTTTTGTTCGACGAAATCTGCTGTCTCTTGGAAACCTGCAGTGTCGTAAAGCTTTATCAAATATCCGTTTAGGTCAAAGCTTTCCTCTAAATAATCACGGGTCGTGCCCGGTATATTAGAGGTGATAGCCCTTTCCTTTTCCAAAAAGGCATTAAATATACTAGATTTTCCGACATTTGGTGAGCCTATCAATCCTACTTTTAGCCCATTGGTCAGTATGATACCTGTGTGAGCAGAGGTTTTGAGACAGGATAAGTCGTTGAATATCTCATTCATTTGACGCTCTATATCTGCAGGATTATATTCTGGTACTTCGTCCTCAGCAAAATCGATAGCAAGTTCCAATATAATCCTGAGTGCTTTTATTTTTTCTAATACACCATCTATACGGGAATAAAGTTTTCCTTCCAGTTGCCACAATGCAGCCTTTTGAGCTTCTTTGGTCTGAACTTTTAGCAGGTTTCCCACAGCCTCAGCTTGGGTAAGGTCAATTTTTTTGTTCATAAATGCCCGCATAGTAAATTCCCCTCTTTCCGCTAACCGACAATCTATCAATATAGTTTCCAATAGTTGAGAGACTAAAAAATCATTTCCATGGCAGTAAAATTCGCACATATCTTCTCCTGTATAGCTATGTGGATTTTGAAAAAAACAAAC
>WRIO01000245.1 GCA_009782695.1 Candidatus Cloacimonadota bacterium | reverse complement strand
ATATATTACCATTCGCAGGTCGACAGGTGCAAATCACATAACACAATATATAGATTGATGTTAGAGGTATGTATAATTAAGTTTACCAACTTATTGAACTTGAATATTTATAACTGCATATAAACAAAATATTTAAACAAGGAAAAAGCAATAGCCACAGGAGGAGGTAACAGCTGCTCCGATGGTTATTGCTTACACCTTCTGATAGCTCATTAAAATATATATAGATAGTGAATATTTTTTACAAATATTTTCGAAAAGTTGTCATGAGAAGGATTAAATCAAATCATAAAATAAAATGACTAGACCACCTCTTATGGTATCTCATCAGCTAAAATTTATTACAGTAGATTTCTCTGATAATGACTGACAGACCCTGCATTTTGCAACATCAAGGGTGACAGTTCCCGCTTTTTCATATAAAATAGGAGATTACATTATTTTTGCACTCGTTGTTTCATATTTGAGGGGGGGGGGGGGATAAAAAGTCTCATGATCCTATCTCGAGTCATACTCGATTTAGAAACTTTTTTCTATCAATTATATAAAGAAGCACCTGCCCTCTAATAATAATTACATATCGGAATTGGGTAAAAAGGGTGATAATAAATCCAGAGAAGTGAACCATTTCTTGAAATAACATAAAAAAAGAAACATTACCTACTTTATTTCTATTCCTACGGGGCAATGGTCAGAACCGAAAACGTCTTTCCAAATAAAAGCTGATTTCACTTTCGGCATAAGTTCTGTTGTTACAAAGCAATAGTCTATTCGCCACCCAACATTTTTTTGACGTGCATTAAGACGATATGTCCACCATGAGTATTGCAGCGGATTTTTATCAAAATAGCGAAAAGTATCGACATAACCCTTTGATATAAAGCTATCTATCCAGGCTCTTTCTATGGGTAAAAAACCAGAAAACTCTTCGTTTGCTTTAGGATGAGTGAGGTCAATATCTTGATGAGCAGTATTAAAGTCTCCCATCACTATGATATTTTTTTGTTTCTTCCGAAGTTTTTCTATATATACTAAAAATTGGTCGTAGAAACCCAGCTTATACTTCAATCTTTCATCATCTTTTTTCCCGTTTGGGAAGTATATGTTAAATAAAGCGAATTTATCATACTCTGCTAGTATGATTCTACCTTCTTTGCTGAAAGTGGAGTCTCCTATATCATAAGATACTTTCTTTGGTTTATCTTTTGAAAGCAAGCAAGTTCCCGAATAGCCTGCCTTTTCGGCAAAATCCCAAAATTTATGGTACCCTTGTAACCCTTCTATCTCATTTGGTATTTGCGCTTGTTGTATCTTAGTCTCTTGTAACCCAAGAATATCTGGTTTATATGCTTCTATAAAGCCCAAAAAATCTTTCTTTAGTATGGCTCTTAACCCATTTACATTAAATGATACTATTTTCATATTTGCCTACTTTATATTATTTTTTCACATAGATTTTTTATCGGACAAATATGACATTTAGGAGTAATGGGGCGGCATAAAGTCTGCCCGAAAGCAACTAGTATAGAATTGTATATTTTCCAATATTTTAAAGGTAGTTTTTTACGTAGTGCTATTTCAGATTCTCTCGGTGTCTTTGTGTGAATGTATCCTATTCTGTTGCTGATCCTGTGGACATGCACATCGACACACATGGCTGGTTTGTCAAAGGCAAGAATCATCACTAAGTTAGCTGTTTTTCGACCTACCCCAGGTATAGTAACCAGTTCGTCGATAGTTTGTGGTATTTTACCCTTAAAATGGCGGTTTATAAAACCTGGGATTTCCTTTAAATACTTTGCTTTTACTTTATAAAAACCTATTGGGTATATTAAATTCTCTATCTCTTTTATAGTAAAGCTTGATAAATCATCTAATCTATTGACTTTTTCAAATAGTTTTTTCAGCACTAGGGCAGTGGTTTGGTCTTTTGTCCTTGCCGACAAGATGGTCCCTATCAAAATCTTGAAAGGGTCATTTGTCTGTATAGCTATCAAATCAAGAATTGGAGTGTGAACTGTTTTAGTATATCTTCGTAGAGTGGTGATTATTATATCGATGTTCTCATTCATATTTCTTTAAAAAACTTAAATTTTATGACTCGACTAACCACTTTTTTAACGATTGTTTCCAGTCATCACTTTGCAAAATATCTATTAATGTTTTATCTATTTGCTTTTGTAGTTTATTACCTTTTTTATAAATTAAATGATAAGACTCTACATCTTGATGTCTATATACCACCTTTAAATCAAATATATCAGAGAGTAATAATGCCTCTGTTTCTTCCACTATGACAAAATCTACAGCATTATCTTGCAAAGCACGGACCAAAGCCTTCTGAGTATCAAATCGATGAAGGTTAGCAGCTGAAAATTCATATTTTCTCATCAATACATTTTCATAAAAGAATAAGGAAGCAGTGTTTTTGCACACTCCTATTTTTTTTGTAGAAATGGCTTTTAGAGAGTCTACTTGAATCTCTGCATTTAGTCTAGCTAGCACTGTTTGAGTAGCAGTATAATAAGGTATAGAAAAATCGAAATATTCACTTCTTCCATCTGTCTTTGATATCCCGCCTATAGCAATATCAAACTCTTCAGTATAAAATGTTTGTAACAAGTCCTGGAACTCGTAAAAAGAGGGAGTGACAGTCACCTTTAACTTTTCTGATATCAACAATATTAGATCATTTTCTAACCCAGTATAGGTGTTGTTTAATTTAAAAGAAAACCGAGGAAAATCATTTGCAACAGCTATATTTAACTCATTTTTCTCTATCTTCTTTTGACATGAGAAAATCACACATGTCAAAAGTATAATAAATACTGTCTTGATCTTTCTTTTACTCTTCAATTTATACTATTCTACTTTATGCAAATATTTGCTTATCTCCACTTACCCAAACATTGTTTTATCTTCAATATCAAGTTTTTTGCATCAAGGTGCATTGCGTGAAAAACATCTTCAGCTGTGCCTGA
>WRIO01000244.1 GCA_009782695.1 Candidatus Cloacimonadota bacterium | reverse complement strand
TTTAGTTTTCATCTTATGTATAATCTGAGTGATTCCATTTTTAGTGTATAAATTGCGTAAAATTAAAAAATATGGTTGTATATATTTTGTATGTTTATAAAAGTTAGTTTGAATTTAGCTATAATAATATATTTCTTAGTTTTCGATATGTATTTATGTTTTAGAATCTTTTTTTGTGAATGGTCAAAATCGTATAATTGTAGAGCAGTAGTAAGCAAAAGTGATAAAAGGAAAGCAAGCACGATGACTATCGCTGCTGACTGCTGGCTAAATAACAGTTCTATTCGCTCTACACCCATGCCCTCTGCATAATGACTCATCTCTAACTCCTCATATATAAGTCAAATCGATACATCCATTTATTCTTAATTTTTTCCCTCTCTTCTCAAATGCCATTTTTCAAACCATGCCTTTTTTGTCAAGGCTTTTTTAGCGGTATTTATAGGTATTCTTTATTTGTATATAAAATATAATTTTAACCATCGAGTTTTAGTGAAGAGGAGAGCTTCCCGCTCTCAATATTTTTTCTAAGGGTTAATACCTAGCTAGCGAACATCGTTCCGTATTTATATCGTATGGTTGTTGCGGAAGGGAGGGCCTGTTAAGGGAGGCATGAATGTAAAAAAAGAGCGAAATAAGTTGTAGATTTTTAATCTACTTACTCATAAAGATGCTAAGAATTCTAAATGATAAATAAAATATCAAACACACATTGATTAATATCTTGACAAAAAGAGCTATTTATTAAAATTTGTTGTTAAGAATTATAAAAGGTATATGTAAATGAAATCATTGATAAATCTTGAGTACAAAGAATGGTTGCATTCATTAAAACTGCAAATAAAAAATTCACAAATAAAGGCAGCTATTACAGTTAATAGTCAATTGATTATGTTATACTGGGATTTGGGACGACAAATAGTTGAAAAACAAGAGAACGCCAAATGGGGTAGTAAATTTATAGAACAGTAAAGTGATGATCTTCAAAAAGAATTTCCTGACATGAAAGGTTTATCAGCAACCAATCTAAAATATTGTAAGTATTTTTATTCATTCTATAAAAATGTAGAAAATAAACCCCTAAATTCAATTCGTCCACAAGTTGTGGAAGAATTACAAGTTCAAGATAATCAATTAAAACCAATTTTTTCACAAGTTGTGGAAGAAATATATATTAAGCAGTTGATTTTAGTACCCTGGGGACATCACAGATTGATATTAGACAAAATCAAAGATATAGAACAAGCAATATTCTACATCAATAAGACCATAGAGAACAGTTGGAGTCGTGCTGTTTTGGAGTATCAAATTGATACAAATCTTTTTTTGAGAACAGGTAATGTAAAAACTAATTTCAAAGCAACTTTACCAGAACCAAATAGCGACCTTGCAAATGAAATAGTAAAAAATGAATATAATTTTGAATTTTTAATATAACAGAAAAAGTATTAGTACAAATTTTCTTTAATTGTTAACATTATATCGCATGAAATTTACATTTTCTTTTACTCTTTTGGGACTGTATCGGCGCAACTCTCGAAGGGGTGCAGATATAACTGAGTGCTACTACTTCTTTATCCATATATCCCCCTTGGGTTTCCTTCCTTTCGTTAGGACGACATTATCATGTTTTTGATTTTTTTATCCTTGACAAAAAAGGCATAAATAAAAAAGATGTCACAAATTATTATTTCTGGGCATATTTTAAGTTTATGGTGACTTTTATGGATGAAAGGTTTTCAAAAAGCGAGCTATATAAAACGCAATAATATGCAGAGTAATAAAAAATAAGAGGAAACTAGGAGTTTTTTTATAGTGGAATTTTGGAATACAATTTATAGAATTACAAGTTTTAGTTATGGTTTTTCTTGGCAACAAGCCTTGATGATATTTTTTTCATTAATCTTGGCATATATCGCCATAAGCAAAAAGAAAGAGCCTTACCTATTGCTACCATTGGCATTTGGTATGCTACTAGCCAATATACCTGGTGCGAAGCTCGACGCTTATACAGAGGGTGGGTTGTTACACCTTATTTATCAGGGAATTAGACCTACTCTAATCGAAGTTTCACCGGGTGTGTTTGAGACTGTATTTCCGAATCCTTCACCCCTTTATCCTCCTATGATATTTTTATGTTTAGGTGTGATGACTGACTTTAGTCCCTTGATATCAAATCCGAAGACGATATTTATCAGTATCTGTGGGCAAATAGGCATCTTCGCAGCTTTCCTTTTTGCGATACTTATCGGCAAATTTGTTGGTGGTCCATTGGATTTTAACTTCCGTGAAGCAGCTAGTATAGCCATCATCGGGGGAGCAGACGGTCCCACTTCGATTTTCGTGGCAGCGAAGCTAGCACCCGAACTACTTTCGACAGTAGCTATCGCAGCTTTTTCTTATATGGGTCTGGTCCCTTTTATTCAGCCACCTATCATGAAGATGCTGACCACTGATGCCGAACGTCTGATAAAGATGAAGGTGACCCAACCAGTGCCCCAAAGAACAAAGATAATCTTTGCATTTTCTGTCACTATAGGAGCAGGACTATTGATACCCTCTGGTGCCACGTTAGTAGGCATGCTTATGCTCGGTAATATCATACGCGAATGCGGTGTATTAGACAGATTTATCGACACTTTGACCCAGCACTTTTTAAACCTGCTTACTATATTTGTCTCCTTTGCTATCGGGTCTTCTGCCATTGCCGATTATTTCTTGACCGCTAAGACTATTTGCGTATTGCTTTTAGGCTTATCTGCGTTTTATATAGGCACATTTTTTGGTGTGCTATCGGCAAAACTTCTCAACCTTTTCCCTGGGGCAAAGGTGAACCCTTTGATAGGGAACGCTGGAGTATCTGCTATGCCTATGGCAGCCCGTATATCACAAAAATTAGGGCAACAGTATGACAAGCACAATCACCTGCTAATGCACGCTATGGGACCTCTGGTTGGGGCTATCATAGCCTCTGCCGTAGTAGCTGGTATATTTAT
>WRIO01000243.1 GCA_009782695.1 Candidatus Cloacimonadota bacterium | reverse complement strand
TATACTGGTCGAAAAGTCCCTAAACCCACATGGAGTAAAACCTCTGCTAATAAAACACCTTTTTCTTTCAATTTTTCAAATATTTCTGGCGTAAAGTGCAAGCCAGCAGTGGGTGCTGCCACCGAGCCTTTGTCCTTTGCATATATGGTTTGGTATGTGTCTTTGTCCTGCGTTTCAGCTTTTCTGGTGATATACGGAGGCAATGGCATATTACCATGCTTATCTATCAAATCTGAGATAGCCATACTTTCGAAAAAATGAAATTTAACAAGCCGAACCCCATCTGCTTTCCATTCTATGAGTTCTGCTTTAAAATCATCAGAAATTGTGATGATATCACCTATCTTGATTTTGACGCTACTCCTGACAAGGCAGCTCCATTCGATGTCATTTTCGCTATGAAGCAACAATATTTCTATATCTTTTTGGTCTTTTTTCCCAAAAAGTCTGGCTGGTATGACCTTTGTTTTATTTAAGACTAGCACTTCGCCGTCTTGTAAATAATCTAAGATATTGGAAAATTGCTTATGATCTATTTGCCCAGTGTGACGGTCAACCACCATTAATTTTGACGCACTTCTATCAGTGAGTGGGTATTGTGCTATCAGTTCTTTGGGTAAATCATATTGATATGACTTTAAGTCGAAAAGGTCAGTCATAATAGGTATTAAGCAGTGATTTTAGAAAGAATAGCTCGAAAATGCCCAAATATCACTTTACTTTGCAGTAAAACAGGAATTTTAAACTCGTCATCAGTAATCCACACATGTATCACACCCGTTTGTTTAAAGATGGCGTCTCCCTCCAGAGCGGGTTCTATCACGAGGCATTGCTTCACCCCTATTGCTGTCTTTATTTCCTCTCGCCGCAAAATGTAAACTTTTGCTTTATAGCTTTTACCATCGACAGTTACATTAAATGGAACTTCCATGCCTGGCTGTATTTCCATAGTTCGTATTTTTGACATAGCAGATAGCAAATCAAATGTCTCTGTTGGGATATCGATTTTTGTGTCTGTAAATGTGTTTGTTTTATGGTTCATTCGCAGATACACAGAATATTTCTCAGCTAAATAATTACGATGTATTCTATGCTGCCTATATGTCCCCTCGCTCATATTTTTGGTGAACTTCAATGAAAAAAGACTGTCGTAAGTAGCGATGGACTCTATGGTATCGCGAACTTTGAAAACTTTATCAAAAACAGAATTCGTTTGGGCAGTGGTGTATATACGCCAAACCTCTTGCCCTTCAAATGTCGTTTTCTCCGTATTGAATGTAGCCGAACCAGCAGATACTACGCCATATTTGATATCATAAGTTAACTTTTCATATTCGGGGAGGTTGACTCCACTCAGCATAGCATAAAACAAGTAAAAAATAAGTAACCAACAGATATGTTTATTTCTTTTTTCTGTCATATTTCAATATTATTTTTTAATGGGGAGTCTTCACAAAGACCCGCCGGTCAAAAATATCTCTTCGCCTGTGATATGCTGGTTTTCCATAGAGGTTAAAAACTTGATAGCCTGGCAAACATCTTGAATTTCGGCTAATCTATTTAAGCTAGTTGCTGCTTTTTGATTTTCGAAGTATTCTTTCCGATATTCCAGATATTCCCCCTTGTAGCCACTGTTGTCAGTTAAGACAGGACCTGGTGAAATTGTATTTATCAGGATATTATTCACTCCCTCTTCCATAGCTACAGAACGGCACAGATTGGCAATAGCAGCTTTCGAAGCAGCATAAACAGAACCATTTTTCAGTCCTGTTCGAGTCACATTTGAGCCAAGCATTACTATCCGCATACTGAGCTCTGCCAAAGACTCTTTCGCGCGAGCGGGCATCAGGGTAATCATAGCCTTTAGAAAATGTATCGCTCCCAGAAAATTCGTTTCGATGATATCTTTGGTCAGATAAAGGCTTGTCTCAAAGAGAGGTTTTGCATCATAGCTGCGCATAGTAGGTAGATACACTGCTGCAAAATGCCTATCCTTCTTGATATGATTTACTTGCTCTATAATGCCCTCAAAATCTTTTATATCATATTTAAAAGAGGTGACCTTTTCATGCGATAGAATACTTTGGATATTATCAGTCTTATCATGATAGAATAATACTAGATCATTTACATCTGGCAGCACACTTTTGGCAAGTTCTGACCCGATAGCAGAATTTGCACCATAGATTACATAAGTTTTTGGTTGTTTGGACATCTATTCTCCTTTTATCTCGTCTAATACCTTATTAGCTACAAAGTATTTATCCCCGCTTACATTAATAGGTTTATTTTCTTTACTCCTCTTAAAAATAAAAATCTCTGTGTCACTTTCCCCCGCTGTGCACAAGCTATTTGCCACTATCATATCCAAATTTTTCTTTTGCATTTTACCGATAGCATTTTTCTCTAGGTCTTCACTTTCCGCGGCAAAACCAACGATGATTTGATTATCCTTTTTCTTTTTACTTATCTCAGATAAAATATCGGTAGTCCTGATTAGATCGAGGTTCATATCACCTTTTTTCTTTATTTTATTGCTAGAGAATTTGAGAGGAGTGAAATCAGCGACTGCAGCGCACATTATGACGATATCATATTTTGAATAACACTTGTTTATTTTTTTATACATTTCATCTGCTGATAGAGCTTTTATATTCTCCGAATAAAAAGGTAACTCCCCTTGCAATGAACTATAAACTAGAGTCACGTCAGCACCCCTAAAATAAGCAGCTCTTACCAATGATAAACCCATTTTGCCTGTGGAGACATTTGAGATATACCGCATAGGGTCTATTCTTTCTATCGAAGCGCCTGCTGATATGAGTATTTTTTTGCTTCGGAAGTCTTGCTTATAGTGCAGATAGGTTTTTATAGCGCATATTATCTCATAGATACTCGCCATACGCCCTCTTCCACTATAACCACAGGCTAAATCACCTTCTTCTGTGTCCATTACAAAATGATTATGTTTGCGTAGTTTACTGATGTTTTCTTGCACTAT
>WRIO01000242.1 GCA_009782695.1 Candidatus Cloacimonadota bacterium | reverse complement strand
ACAGCGATAAACCCACCCGCCAAACCGACAAAAAAGCCAAGTACTATATATTTATCTCCAAATATTTCCCCTACTAAAATTGCACCTGAAACTGGACAACCAATAATTATTATTATGGAAATTACCACAATAACAATCCTATATGATTTTTGTATAAAATCTAACATTTTTTTACTTCTTTATTTTTTATATAAGCTTTTACTAGCTGTCTTTTTACATAGCATCACTCATAGTAAATTCTACCACAGTGTTCCCCACTATACTGACATTTGTTTTTTGGAAAAAGATAAAACCCGGTCCTGCTATCGAGATTTGAACATCGTATTTATCGTAGAGACTCCAAGCGGCAATAAAAGGAGAAGCAGTAGCCCCATTTGGCAAACTTGAACCAAAAAAATGGGTTGACCACAGATCATCAGTTCCCTTAGGTCTTATAGAAACATAATTATTGAGCTCAACTCCTGTGCTATTTTTAATAGAAATGATAGGTGTATTCGTTTCGCGGTGAGTTTCGTTGATTATTACTGTATCGCCATGATTCAAAGTAATATTAAATCTGGAATATCGTTCTCCTGTTATGGTGAGGTAAAGGAAAGGATCTGTGCCTCCCACATAATCATACCATACTGTCCTAAAATCATATCGGGAATTTTCATTTCTGACAAGGGTCACTAATGTCTCAATATCAACTATTGGGAGTAGTATCCATGTCTCTGCGTTTGATGCTTTATAATAGTGATATGGTCTATATAATATATCAGTGTGTGATGTTTCATTACGAAAAGTGACTATTATGTTCGGCAGCGCTATCAAGTTAGCAGTATGCGTCACATAAGCGGTTTGCACTGATAGATTAGGATGTGAGTAGCTTTCGAAGTTTGGATGAGTGACAGTAACTGTGTATGTGCCATAAGGGACATCGCTAAACTGGGCAACACCATAAGTTTCGGTGGTTATGGAGAAGTCATGTTCATTGTTCGCATTGTTCCGGAGTCTGACATTTGCTCCTTCAGTAGATTGATAATTATTAGGAGACAGAGATATTGCTACTGTTGTAGCCACTTGGGATAAAACAATATTATGCGAAACTTTAGTAGATTGCACACTAAAATTGTTGTTTGTGTAAGTCAAGTGTCCATACAAGCTTGCTGATATAGTATAGATACCAAATGGGACATCGTTAAAAATCACAGGTGAGCTGTATGCTGTTTGGGAAAATGTGTGCATCCCTACATTTTTGTTGGTCAACACGATATTCGTGCCAACGATGGAGCCTCCACCGGCTGAACTCAGCGACATGGTAACTGTCGAAGATGTGTCTATACCCGGTTTAGTAGTCTTCTTTTTGGAGCAGCTGGTGATAAGCAGTGATAATATTATCAGAGTGATAAATATTTCATAAAATTTTTTCATATATTTTCTCCTAAAAGGTTAATTTTTATGAAGGGAAGGCAACCCTTTGCCTTCCTCAATATCTGTGTGAAGCACACCTCCTTATCCCGAAGGGATGATAGCTTAATAGCGAATGAGCCACCAGCAACCTCTTCACCCCGAAGGGGTGTAGTATGGTTTCACCCCTTCGGGGTGAGGTCATCGGGGTGGGGGGCAAGTTTAGCTACGCAAAAATGTGGGTGATGTAGTAGAAATGTGACTTCACTACGTTCAATATGATGTGTGCGGTCACCCGCATAGTTCAAACACATTTCATTTACAGTAGTCTGCATAATCTTTTTTAATCCGAATTCCTTTTTTAAAATCTACAGATACAAAAAATCAAATAAGGCATTTTTTGTCAATAGTTTTTTTGGATAAATAGTATTTTTTTTACAATGTTTTGATAGATATTGTTTTATATACACTTTCTGTCAGATAGTTTTTTTTGCTTTTTTGATAGATAATTTAATAATCCGAGAAGAATATTTAACTTCTGGGTTTTTTATTTACAAAATGTTTTGTATCTCCATAGATTATTATGTGTTAGCACAGGTGCTATGCAAGTTTCATCGGAGAAGGTCAGACCTCGTCCAATGAAACTTGCTTTTTCCTTGTATATTTCCTTAATTTATATGCTGTTACAGATTTCTTTTAAGCCAAAGATAAAATCATCTCTTTAAAGATATAAATATCAAGTGGTTACAGAAAAAAGAATAGTATTTTATGCACAACAGTAAGATTTTTGGTTAGGTAGTCATGTTCAGGAATAAAATTTTTGATATTTTATGAAATACTTCTTGACAATATTTGCCAAATAAAAATAGTGGCATATCAATATAAAATAAATCCATTATACAAAATAATGGATACGAGAAGGATAGTAAAATGAAAAAAACATCAACAATAATCACGATAATAATAATGTTGTTCTGCATATTATCGTGCCAATCTAAGCCAAAACAGATATTATATATCTTTAATTGGACAGATTACATAGCTCCCGAGTTAGTAAAAAAATTTGAGCGTCAGTATCATTGTAGGATAAAATATGACACATACAATTCAAATGAAAGTATGCTGTCGAAGATGACCACCACAAATGTGGCTTACGACATTATAGTTCCCAGTGGTGACCATTTGTCTATCTTGATAGAGAAAGATTTAGTAGATAAAATAGATAAATCACAGCTGTCAAATTACCATAATTTAAAACCCTTGATTTTGCAAAAGATGCATGAGGATGACAATTCTGACAATTATGGGGTTCCATATTTTTGGGGAACAGGTGGCATAGTTTTCAACACCCAATACATTTCCGAGAAAGAGATGCAGGGGATAAGCTGGGATATTTTTGGAGATGAGAAATTTGCAGGAAAAGGTGTGATTACACTGCTGGAAGATATACGTGAAGTGGTGGGAGTCGCCCTAATAACAAATGGTTTCGACCCCAACGATACCTCTGATGAAGCTATCAAAATAGCCCGCGAAACCCTACTCAAATGGAGTCCAAACATAGCACAATTTGATTCTGACAGCTTTAAAAATGAAGTTCAGGACGGCACTATTTGGCTC
>WRIO01000241.1 GCA_009782695.1 Candidatus Cloacimonadota bacterium | reverse complement strand
TTTAATCTTTTTAAAAAAGTTAGAGAAAATGCACCCCATACCTGCGCTAACTTTTTAGCTTTCTTCCACCTCAAAGTTAAATTCTTTTGACCTTTCATACAAAAAGTTTTTCCACTCTTTAAAGGATTCAAAGATTTTATTTTTTTCTACATCGGATAGTAATTGCAACATGTTATGGTATCTATTTATGATATCTTCTTTGTAATTTGTATTTACATCTATACCAGCTGGTGTAATCTGCGCTAGAAAAATCCTGCGGTCATCGGGTGAAGAAAATCTTTCTAAATATCCTTTGGCAAGCAGAGTGTCTATCAAATGGGTGACCCTGCTTTGTGATACGCCTAAAGCCTTTGCTATATCTTTCATAGGTAAAGCCTTTCGTTCCACCGCCAAAAGGTGTAGTAAATGGCTTTCCACACGACCAAGCTTATAGTCCTTTTTGGTAGATTCTTCATATTTACTCAGCGCTACATTGATTTGGGTGGTTATCTTGTATAATCTGTTTCCTAGATCTGTCTCATCTTCTTTCTGTTTCATGTTTACCTCTGTCATATACTAAATGATTTTCAAATGTTGATTAGCTATGCTGTTACATAGCTATTTTTTCCTAATATCTTGTGTCCAAAACGCTGTTCACCCCTTGCTTAAAACCTAGATATTCATTGATATTTCCCCTTGTATCCTCTTTCTCTCTAGCAATCGGCATAGCTTATTGCTTTTCTATAAATCCTTTTAAGTGCTGCACGTAAGACTTTGCTCCACCATACTGATAGCCCGTTTGACCTAAGACCTGCTCATCTTTATCTAGCAGTAAGATGGTGGGAAAGCCTTCTATATTATACTTCTTTGCCAGCGCTTGGTTTTGTGTTTTTAGCTGCTCTGTTTGCTTTATTTTATTTGGAAAATCTGCCTTGAACAATATCAAATTTCCGGTTGCATATTCCTGAAACTCGGGCTGCGTAAATACCTCTTTACTTAGCTTCATACACCAACCGCACCAATCACTGCCTGTAAAATTTATCAAGATTGTTTTGTCTGTATCTTTCGCTTTTTGGACTGCTGCCGTATAATCTTCTGTCCAGTTACCCTCTGATTTTGTTGCTTTGCATGATATAGAGGCAAGCAGCACTATCATAGCTATTATTACCCATTTTTTTGACATCTCTATTCGCTCCTTTAGTTTAAGATTTTCAGCTCATAATTCATTTTATTTAATATCTGCAGCCAGTATTCCAGTGATTTATAGATAGCCTCGACCTTTTCTTTGGGTAAGTTATTTACGAAATCATTGAACATAGCCTCGTTATTATTCTTGTAAGCTCCCACTATCGATATACCCTCAGGCGTAATCTGGGCAAAATACACTCGCCGGTCGTCTACACCTGATATTCTTGTCACAAACCCTTTTTTTAGCAAGCTATCTATCAGATGAGTTATTCGGCTATAAGATACATTTATATGTCCTGCAATCTCTTTCATATTGACAGGTCGTTTCTTTTGCAATAAAAAATGCAACACATTACACTCGACCCGACCTAACTTCATACATTGCTTGTTCATATACTCAAAATTTAACATCATCTTGTGGATAGCTGATGTCTCCTCGTAAAATCGCTTTCCGTCATCTTTTGCCATACTCACCTTCCTCACTCTACTTTATATTTTATTGTCAATATTTGACAATAAAAACCAACTTTTAAATTATCGGTTTTTTGTAAAGTAAAATTTTATAAAAAATCGAAGATAGGAAAAAGTGGCACGATTTTGTGATAAAATATAGGATATTTCCACAGGACTGAAGCTTTATAAAATTTACTTTCTTAACTTCGGGGATTTTTTTCTCTGTTTTTGGTTCGTAACTGTTTATCAGATAATATGATATAGCAGAGGGAAAGCAAGTTTCATCGGACTAGGTGCGACATGCTCCGATGGAATTTGCTTCTCCTCTGCTATAACTGTATATTAAATATGACGATGCAAATCTTGAATTTGCATTTTTTGGCAAAAGTTGTTTGAAATTAGGTTATCCAAATATTTAGGGTCTAAAATGAGTAGCACAATAAAATAAAAAGAGTGGTCTAAAAATAGAAAAATGCAATATTCAGCAAAAAAACATCTCAACAAAGCAAGCTTTCCATTGGTAGTCATACCAGAGAGGCTCCTGCCTTCAGACCAAAAAAAGCAGAAAACCCCCGAAGGTCGGCTTTACCAACTATTTCGGGGGTTATCTTTTCCTAAAATGAGAGAAAACAAGGGTCTTGCTTATTTCATAAATATCACTTTACCTATATAGGAATCTTCATTTGTTTGAACCTTGTAGAAGTATATACCACTAGATAGATCATGTTCGTTCATATTCCACTTGATAGTGTTTTCCTTATATTTCGATATATTATGCTCTTGCTGAGTAATTTTCTGCCCTTTTATATTATACAAGGATAAGGAGATTTCAGTGGATTTGTTGTTTGAGATAGTTAGGTTCAGCTCTTGGTGGAAAGGGTTTGGGTATGCATTTACGCTAAAAGCTGGTGAAGGAATCTCAGTCGGGTCTTTCTCATCGACTATCCCTGTCCAATAAACGATCCTCTCTATTATTTCTCTTCGGATATCTGCATTACTTATATCATGAAAGTTAAAATCCAAAAGCACTGTCCTTCCTTCTAATTCAAAGGTATATATACCCACTGCTTGTCCATCATTATTGGCAAACAGAGTTCGACCATTTGAAGCCGGAATTACAGATGTTGATGTGCTCATATTTACTCCTAAACGGAAGTCTATCCCTTCTGCAAATCTTTGACCGTAAATATTAGCATCCTCACGGTAGGAACCAGGAGTTGTGCCTAATATGTTATTCACAAAATCGTGAATATCTTGATTACCAAACCAAAATAATTGCCTCGCACCCCCACTTCCTATGACTATCAGGTTGGTTCCTGCCCTGATCATATCCTCAAAAGCGAGCACACTCTCATTTGGTAGGTTCGAGCGATAGGTAGGCATATTCCAGATGACATAAGGAAAGT
>WRIO01000240.1 GCA_009782695.1 Candidatus Cloacimonadota bacterium | reverse complement strand
CAAGGGGTTGTGACCGGAGTAAACTTTGAAAACAATCGGGCATTTATCAGTGAACCACAAGGTGGAAAATGGTCGGGCATAGCTATCGATGGCATCTCAAATAAAGTTTCTACCGGAGATTTTATAGAAGTTTACGGGAAGGTGTCCGAAATCATGGGAATGACTGTCATCACAAATGTAAAAAAACTGAAGGTATTGTTACAGAACGCAGTCCTCCCTGAACCCACTAATGTATCATGCCTAGAAGCATTGAGTTCAGAGGCTTATGAAGCTGTGCTGGTAAAAATCACAAATTTGACTTGCCATAAATCGCAATCTACCAATTTTGTGGTAGCAATGGAGGATAACACCGGAATCATCGACATAGGAAAAGGATTTATGAATTCATTGAATGCAGATTACTTTACTATCGAGGGACAATATAGCTATGTGGTTGGCATAGTCAATTACGCATACAATCGTTTCACTATACACCCTCGCACTTTTTCTGACATAAAACCTTCTTCCCTTTCTAGCCCTTCTACTTCTTGGGGTAGAATAAAAACTTTATATCGATAAAAATGGAGAATAAATGAAAAAATTTTTTAAAGGATTATTAACAGTTGCAGCTCTAGCAGGCATTAGTTACGCAGGATATAAGGCATATTCGCGAATAAACGAAGTAATGAAAATATCGAAAACTTTACCCGATTACCTTTTTGATTTATTAGGAGAAAAACCTCGAATAGACATAAACCAAAAACTCGGATCTCTGTCTATTGCTGTAGGTCTATCATCAGAAGCTTATGAAAGTTTAGAGATAGATTTGGAAGACTATATCACAAATTATATAGCCGACTATTACCCTAATATAGCAAACTTGAAGTTAACCATCACAAAATATATAAAAGCTAGTAAAGTACCATCAGATGACTCTGCTGACTGTGTTTGTGACTGTAATGAGACAGAATCAGAGGAATAAGGAAAGTAAAAAACTATAGTTGAAAGCAAATTCTTTCAATCGTTATTTCGGTCTAACAACCTTTGGCGAAAGTCATGGTGTTGCTTATGGCATAGTTTTTGAAGATGTTTTACCGGGAGTAAAATTTCCTTTTGAGGAACTCGATAACGCACTATTAAAAAGAAAACCAGCACAATTACCACATACTAGCAGTCGTGAAGAGAATGATCAATATGAAGTGATTGCAGGGGTACTAGATGGCATTACTACCGGTATGCCGATCTGTGTCCTTTTCAAAAACATAGACCATAAGCCGCACGATTATGAAGCCCTAAAGGATATCTTTAAGCCAGGACATGCTGATTTCAGCTGGTATCATAAGTTTAAAATATTTGATTACAGAGGTAGTGGTAGAGCTTCCGGACGCGAAACTATCTGCCGAGTAGCAGCAGGAGCTTATGTAAAACAGATTTTAGGAGATATAAAGATACTTTCTTACCCTGTCTCAATAGGGGAATTTTCAACTAAAAACATTGATTTAAGTTTTATAGATAAAAACCCTCTTTCTTGGTGCGAAAAAAGCACATTTAACGAAGTAACCTCTTACCTAAAAAGCATAAAAGCAGAACAAGAATCCGTAGGTGCTGTCATAGAAATACAAATTTTGAATGTCCCTATTGGATTAGGTGACCCTGTTTTTGACAAATTAGACGCTTTGTTAGCAAAAGCACTACTAAGTATCGGTAGTGTAAAGGGTATAGAGTTTGGAGAAGGGTTTGGACTTGCCTATATGAAGGGTAGCAAGTCAAACGATGTCTCACAAAACTATACTGGTGGTATAGATGGGGGAGTTTCTAACGGAAAGGTCATCAAAATGCGGGTTGTTATCAAGCCTGTCCCATCTATACAAAAGCCACAACAAGCTTTTGATAATGATCTAAATAAAGTAACAGTTACAATCAAAGGCAGACATGATGTCTGCTTAGTTCCACGAATCCTTCCAGTGATAGAAAGTATGATCCAGCTTGTCTTGGCTGATGCTATTGCTCATCAAAACTTGATATCAAATAAAAAATCTGACCTAAATGCTTGCCGTGAAGCTATCGATAAAATCGACGAAGATATTTTGCTAGCACTCTACAGACGATTTGAAATAGTAAAATCCATCGGTGACTATAAAAGTATAAATAACCTAACTACCACAGATATAGATCGTGAAAACACAATTTATGACAGGCTATGTACTATATCTAACGACCTGGGGTTGTCTTTTGGATTTATAAGACAATTGTGGACGCTAATTATAAACGAGAGTAAGAAGCTACAACAGCCTAAATCATAGAAAAGTATGCTGATTTTTTCCACTGCTGGATATGACACAGACTTAAGCTTCCTACCTGATATGTATGAGCTTAGACTAGATTTACGGGATAATTGCTTTGAGATACCCTCTTTTTTTCATACTAAAAAAACGATCGTTACACTTCGTGATGAACTTGAGGGAGGAAACTACACAGGTTGCGTCGCAGATAAAATAGATTTTTTTATCGACTTGATGAAAAAGACAGACTTTTACATAGATATTGAGTATGCAAACCTTTCATTGATATACCCCTATATTAATACTGCTCAAAGAAAAAGACTAATTATCTCTATTCATAACTATTCATCCGATATAGACCAAATATTAAAAAAAATTGCAAATATTGATGTTATTTCAGATTGTTTTTTCTATAAATTTGTATTTGAGATTGATTCTTTTTTTGATTTTTTTATGATACATAAAGAACTATTAAAAAAGAAAATCCAATTCACTTTTATCTCGACGGGAAGTACTTCTTTTTTTTCTCGGGTGCTATACAAAAACTTATCTTGCATCAGCACATATTTTGCAATGAAAGGCGGAGAAACTGCACAAAACCAATTAACTGATGATGATGTTCTTCTATATAATCTACAACACTTAACAAAACATACAGCTGTCGGGGGTATCATAGGAGGTAGCCAAATCTTAAAGTCTTTAGGAATGTTATTTTACAATAACTATTTCCAATACAATAAAATAAATGCAGTTTATTTACCATTCAAAATCGATA
>WRIO01000239.1 GCA_009782695.1 Candidatus Cloacimonadota bacterium | reverse complement strand
CCCAGCTATTCCAAGGCAATGCTAGCCCTTGTCTCCAGCGGATATTTTGCAGTCCAGAGTACTTTTTAGGAGATAAGTCATTGTAGGCATAAATCTCTGCTGGAATTGGTTTTTCATACTCTTTATAAATCCAGCGATTATAATAGTTTTTCTCTTGTTCTTCTAGTGACCCGTAAAAATCAGTTTTTTCTATTATATTCATTTTGCCAAGCAACATTCTACCGCGATTGGTTTCGCTCATACCGATGATAGTCGTTAGGCTATCACTTTCGGTAAATTGGCGAGGAAAGACATTATAGGGGGGAGTATCGTAATAAATAAAATCTCCCTCTTCGATAGAAAACACACAAATTTCAGCTTTAAAACTATTGCTATTTTCGACCATAATAGACAGCCTGTCATCGCCTATCCAAAGCAGTTCTTGTGGCATGGCAGAAAATCTCAGGGCATAAACTTCTGTCTCTTTGACAGTGTCATATATCACCACTAAAAACTCTCTATCCTCGCTAAACATACTGAAAGCCAGATAATTACCAGCATTGTTTAGTTTTAGTTCGCCTATTTGGTTTTCGGGGTTCAGGGCATAAAATACTTCCTTTTCACCCGATATATCTCTTTTGAAAATATTGTTTTCGGTCAAGGTGAGCAACTGATAATACACTGTCCCTTCATTGTCAACCACAGGGTATGATCCCTCACCTAAATAGACTTTTTTCTTTGTGTTAGTATCATAAAAAACCACAGTCGGGGCAAGTCTTCCTTTATTATGGCGGGCATACCTAGAAAAAACAACATATAGCCCATTTGGACTGATGTCAAACTCTTTGTATGAGCTAGCGTTTTCTATTATTTTACGATCTTTGATATGGAGCTTGTCTTTTACTAAGCTGTCTGGTGAAAAATACCCTGAAATAAGCGTGCTATAACGCTGGTTTTCCCACAACCTGACAGAAGCTATCATAAGGCTGTCTTTTATCACTATGTCATTTAATCTGTCGATTTTTAACGAAAGATTTGTGATAGCATTTATCGATAAGTCTTTTGACATCGTGTCAGTATGGTTTATTTTTTGGGTGTAAGCGTCTCCAAAATACCACACCCTTATATATCTTTGCCATTCGTCAAACACATCATTAAACTCTCTATCATACACCTTTTTAAAGGTTTTTTTGAAATCATAAAAGCCTACATTTACACCATCTGTTCCTATGCTAATAGTGGTCGGACCATTTTTTTTAGTATTTACAAGCCTAACCAGATTTTCATCACCACCATAGAACTCTGATAAATACTTTGTAAAGGCAAAACCACTAGCGTATAAATGTCCGCCCCACCAGCCATAATCAAAGCTATCGCTTTCACTGTCAAAAGAGTAAGTGCGAAGATACCTGTCACCTCTGTTCAAGCCCCATTCCTCGCCACTAAAATATTGGGCGAAACCTTCGTTTATATCACGGGGAAATTCGATAGCTGATATAGGCAGTATTTTTGAACTCCAGTCAGATATTGCTTCGGCTATAAACCAGTGAACCAGCTCGTGCGCTATCACTTTGCGTAGCCATTTGTCGTCACCTGTAAACATTTTGACATAGTCATTTTGATTTACCCAGATAAAGATATACCAGTCCATGACAGTTGCCCCATTGGGTATATTGTCTTGGTCTGATATATATATCAAGACTTTCTTTTTGGGGTTAGTGTCAAAGGTGCTTTTTAGGTTGACTATAGTGGAGTCGGCTATCGCAGCTGCTTCGAGTGCTATGTTCTCTAAATTGTCACTATAGATTATTTTACAATGTTCTGTGCTGATTTCTTGCCAAGATAAGTCGTTTCTATTGCGTCCATTGAATAGGTTGAATGCACCGACACTGAATATATTTGTGGTTAGTGCACATAAAAACAGAGCAAAGAAAATGTATTTTTTCATATATAGTCCTTTAAGTTTTTGTAGGGAACGATGCCTAGCGAAGCGAACATCGTTCCGTCAGACAATAATGTGTGCTTCGCACAGATATATCTCCCACACCCCGTCAGGCTAGCGCCTGCCACCCCTCTCCCGTAAGAGTGGGGAAAAGAGCATCGTCCACAACAACCCCTTGCCGTCATTCAGAGCGAAGCGAAGAATCCAGAAATTCCCCTCCAATTTGGAGGGGTGTCAACTTGTTGACGGGGTGGTTTGACAATTTTCATCCGTCCGAAGGACACCACATTTATAATTTATAATTTATAATTTATTATTTATTATTTATTATTTCAACCAGCTCTGGCAGTTCCATACCTATTCTTTTCAAGTGTTCCATAGTCGGCACACCGTCTTTGTCCCACCCCTTTCTTTTAAACACAGTATCGACTAGTATTTCATATCTATCTGTGCGGTATTTGCGGAGAATAGCTATCTTTTCTTTGGTCGATAACCCTGCTGGGTCTTGCTTTATCTCCTCTTTTATCTGAGTGTCATATCTCTCTGCTCGTGATAAATACTCCTCTTCGGTGACAGGACCTACCGCTCTATAAGGTGGGATATCGTCCTTGCGAGAGCCACCGCCCATACGGAGATTGAATATCTTTTGAAAGGTATAAACCCTTTCAGACTGGAGTATCAGCTCTTCTATGTTTAGCGATTTGCCTGTGATAGCTTTGTAAATAGTCATATAATTATCGACATGTTCTGGGACTTTGGCTGGCTCATTCGCTGTTTTATTGCTTTCTGGGATAGTGTCATTCCACACTAATTTACAAAGCCCTTGCAAACCAAACCATGTCCTCCACATCGGGAAATAATGCAGGGCTTCTGCCTTGTCCTCAAAGGTGGGAATTTGATTATTCACCATGTCCATGAAAATCAGCCAGGCTTCATCGTGCTGGGGCCCTTTGTTACAGAGGCCATAGCCGCCCTGCTGGGCCAGGGATTCTTTCATGAGGTATTCGGAGTACTCAAGGCCCTTTTGCTCCATACCTATATCGTGGAGAAAAACAGGGTCAGCCCCGTATCGCTCGGCAAAGATCTTTTTCATTCTGCGTACACCCTGGCCCACAATCA
>WRIO01000238.1 GCA_009782695.1 Candidatus Cloacimonadota bacterium | reverse complement strand
GGGGGGGGGGTAAGCTTATGTGTAAGAATAAGCTTTTGTTTATTATATAAAAATATGGATAGCAAACTGAGAAATCCACATTTTGATACACATTCATTTTCTGCCTGATTATCCAAAACTATCTCCATCTATTCCCCCTTTTTGTATACCAAAACAAACTTTTAAAATAAAGCTTTTTTGTCAAGAATATTTTAAAAATGAGTTGATTTAATTGATTTTTAGATCTTTTCATAAATATCTTTTCACAAACTCCGTAGGGTAGGCAACCCCTTGCCTTCCGCAATGTCTGTCCTCAGGACACCATAATTCTATTTTTTCTTATTTTTCCTTTATTCTATGAGGAATGGAACGACTGTATCAAATAATAAATGGTAAAAGAAACAGCTTCGGAGGAATTTCAAAAATAGAGTTTTCTATCTGCTTGTATTATATTATGTTAGATCAATGAGCAAGCAAGGGAACTCGGACTAGCTCTGACCTACTCCTAGCTTCCTTGCTTCCCCATAGTGCTAACGCAAGATATTTAGGCTAGTTATAAAAGCTCTTTCTATCAAAATTCATATAAGTTTTTTGCAACAAAATCAGATATATTTTGTTTAAAATTTTATCATATTTTTATGTTGTTATTGTCTTTGGAGTTTTTATGCGAATGTTTTTTTCCGTAGCTGTGATAGTGTATTCTCTTGCTATGACATTGGCTATTTGGCACGGTCTGGATCTATTAAAGCCTTTTCGAGTGAAGTATATAGTGGCGGTAGTCGTCTTGTTGTGGGGCTTTTCTGCTATCTTTGGGCGGTTTATCAGCAGTGGTTTACCTCTCGAGTTCAGTGCATGGCTCACGCGAATAGGCTATGTGTGGATGGGGCTTTTTGCCTATATTTTACTGTGGAGCGCTGTTTGCTTGATACTGCGGGCTTTTGGGATAGGACCTGCTACAAATCAAGGAAGGATAGTGTACTTTGTGTCGGAGATTTCACTGTGTTTAGTCGTATTTTTATCTGGCTATATCACCGCTTATACCCCTGTGATAGTAAGGCAAAGTATCTCCTCTGACAAGATAGACAATCTGAAAATAGTCCTGATAGCCGACAATCACCTCGGCTATATGAACTCAGCAAAGAGTTTTGGCAAAATAATCCAGAAAATAAAGGAAATAGAACCGGATTTGCTGCTGATAGCGGGAGATTTTCTGGAAAATGAGAGGAATTTTGCTAAAATAAAAGACATCGGGTGTCCGCTCCGCGAGATAAATGTAACGCACGGGATTTGGGCTGTGAATGGCAATCATGAGTATTATTCCGGGGCTGATGAAGCTAACAAATATGTAGCTTCTTTGGGGATAAAGGTTCTTCGCGATGAGGCTGTGGAAATCGGCGATATCCTGCTAATAGGACAAGAAGACCCCGCCCTGCGAAGGCTCGGAGTAGATCCTATGTCACTGGATTTTATCTATTCGCCTGTATCGGATCTCGCTAAAGAGAAATACACCATAGTCCTAAAACATCAAATCTCTGACCATAGTATCTATGAAAACAAAAATATAGACCTCGTGCTGTCCGGACACACCCACAATGGACAGCTTTTCCCCTTTAACTTCATCGTGGCAAAGATAAACGACATCGGCTATGGCTTCGCCAAAAGAGGTGGTGCGGCTTTCTATGTCACCAGTGGCGCAGGCGTGTGGGGACCTCCCATGAGAATAGGCACAAAAAGCGAAATAGTAGTGTTTGAGGAGGGAATTAGAAATTAGAAATGTGGTGCACTTCGTGCAGTTGAGGACAAACTTCGTTTGTCGTTGAGGAGCTTCGCTCGTTGAAAGTTGAGGAAAACACATCCTTCACATTCTGCGGAGCAGACACATCATGCACATCGTTTTTGTGGTGTCCTGCGGACGGATATTTAATATTACACATCATCCACATTCTGCGAAGCAGACATATCACCCACATCTATCAAAACCACCCCGTCCACCAACTCCGTTGGTAATTACAAATGACAAAACACCAATGACTTGTAATTTGTCCTTTGTAACTCGTCATTATTTATAGTCCACCCCTCCAATCCATTCGACTACGCTCAGGATGACAGGAGGGGAATTTGAACCCGTCCGTCACCAGTCTATAGGAAAATAATGATATAAAAACACCGTTATTCAACTTTCCCTAATAAAATTTATCTATTTTTCCAAAAAAACACTTGACAGATATAGCTTTATAATATTTGTGGTATTTTATAGTAGTTGTGGAGTTATCGCTACAAACAAGGATGTTAAAAAAAATATGGGGGATCAGACGCAATGGATATGTATGATATACTAAAGGAGATAGATTTTGAAAGGCTTGCAGGGAGTGCTGGCGAAAAAAAGGCACGAGACATTTTTAAGAAATACTTAAAAAAATGGAATGTGAGCTTTAAAGAACATTCGTTTAAAATGGAATGTTTCGAGACAGGTGACGCTATCATTACTGCACCAAAACTAAAAATAAAAGCATTACCAATGGGTTTAGCAAAGACTGCGACCGTAAAGGGTGAGCTAATATTCCTCGAAAATTCTGAGATACTCTATTGCCAAAAAGGGCTTTATAAAGATAAGATAATATTGACCAATTCCCGCACCGGCAAAACTATGGAAAGGCTGAAAGAAGAAGGTGTAAAAGCAGTTATCTTTATCAGCGCACCTTACAGAGATATTTCTGCTATGAATATTCGGCAAAAAAACTATCAAGATGGTGCGATTCCCGCCGTGTATATATCTTATAATGACGCCAAAGAGCTTTCTAAAATGCACGGAAAGTCTATTAGTATGACCATCACCCAGACCACAAAAACCAAAAAAGCAGTTAATCTGATTGCAGATATAAAAGGCAAAAGCTCCGACCAAACGCTCACTTGCATTTGCGGACATTACGACACTGTAGCCACTTCGCACGGGGCAAATGACAACGGTGCTGGCTCGGTAATCATACTAAAAATCGCCGAATACTTTGCAAAGCACCAGCCCGAACGTGACCTGCGAATAATGTTCTTTTCAGGCGAAGAAATGGGCTT
>WRIO01000237.1 GCA_009782695.1 Candidatus Cloacimonadota bacterium | reverse complement strand
CACGCCGTTCTTAATTTTCAGAACGATTTCTGTCCCTAAAAGCCAGATTTTACCCGTAAACCAATCAGCAAAAACCTTTTGATGACCAGGAAAAAGCTGTTTTAAGCTAATCTCGATATCCTTTTTTGTTTCGGTGGAAAACACTACTTTCCCTTGATGATTTTCTATATAAGAAGCTATCTCGACTTTCTTATGTTCATACCGGACACCGCCAGCAAACCCCACTAAATACAGCTTACCATCAGTGATTTCCCATTGCCCCTGATAGCCTCGTATCATCGCAGAGCAGGTATCCTCAAAATGGATATCAAGCAGTGACAGATAAGGTTTCAAGGGCAATGAGTCTATATCGTGTTTTTTACCTTTATACAGTAGCTTTTCGCATATCTGGTCGGTCATATTTGCTGTGGAGTGTCCAATACCTCTGCTTTTCCAGCTGTAAGCTGCTGATAAATGCTAGCATCTATACCGATTTGAATAAATATAGTAGCGCATGTAACCACAATAGTAAAGAAGATACCAAGCTTGGCAACTAAAAGATTCAGAATCCCGACAACTATTCCAAATAAAAGATAGATAACAAGCATACGCAATTTATTGCCATAAGTCAGTTTGTTGCTCAGTGTCAGTGCCTCCATCGGGTTCACTTCTTTGTCTATCAGTTGCAAAGTAGCATACCTCCACGAATAAGTCATCACTAAACCTGGTATCACAAAAAACAGCATACCGGCAAATACGCCAATGAAATATAACCCTAATGTCAATAAATACTCTCCCATATACTTACGGTAAATGGGATTGAATATCTCTGTGGGGGACACTTCTTCACCTCTGCCTAATTTTAGGATGATGCCTACAAACAAGCCTATCGTTGTCCCGATATTCAGGTATGGTATCCAGATAGTCACCACCCAAAGAACTACATTGACGATGATAGGTATCGCACTTTTGATTGCTATGCCTACTCCCTCTTTCAAAGTCTCGATTATATCGAGTTCTATTTTATTTTCCATTCTATTTTAGTCTCCTAATGTTGCGACCATCACGGCTTTTATCGTGTGCATCCTATTTTCGGCTTCGTCCCAAACCACAGATTGTTTGCCTTCAAAGACCTCTTCGGTTACTTCCATTTCGGGTAGCTTAAATTTCTTGTATATATCTTCACCGATTTTGGTTTCGCGGTTGTGAAAAGCGGGCAAACAGTGCATAAAGATAGTCTCTGCCTTTCCTGTCTTTTTCATCATGGCGGAGTTCACCTGATATGGAGACAGCAGTTTTATTCTCTCGGCCCACACTTCTGCAGGTTCACCCATAGATACCCATACATCAGTATATATTACATCGGCGTTTTTTACGCCTTTGGCGATGTCATCTGTTACAGTGATTTTTGCACCTGTTTCTTTGGCTACTTTCTGGCAAGCTTCCACTAATTTTTTATCAGTAAAAAGCTTTTTCGGTGTAACAATCCGGAAGTCCATTCCCATCTTTGCAGCGCCTATCATCAGGGCATTTGCCATATTGTTTCTGCCGTCACCAGCATACACAAACACCACTTCATCAAGCGGTTTTTTCAGGTGTTCTTGAGCGGTCAGGAAGTCTGCTAAAATCTGCGTAGGGTGGTCGACATCGGTCAGACCGTTCCACACAGGCACGCCTGCATATTCTGCCAAAGTTTCCACAGTTTTTTGCGAAAACCCACGATATTGTATGCCGTCATACATTCTGCCTAACACTCTGGCACTGTCTTTGGCAGATTCTTTGTTGCCAAACTGAGAACCCGAAGGTCCTAAATAAGTGACATGAGCGCCTTGATCATAAGCTGCCACCTCAAAGGCACAGCGAGTTCGCGTGCTGTCTTTTTCAAAGATTAAAGCTATGTTCTTACCTTTGAGGCGCTGAACCTCGTTCCCGGTGTATTTTGCAGTCTTTAAATCTGCTGCGAGTTTTAGCAGATATCTTATCTCTGCGGGTGTAAAATCCATTAATGTCAAAAAATGACGATTTCTCAAATTGAAAGCCATTGTAAGCCCCTTTTTTATGTTTTTAGTTTAAAAACCAAATAAAAAAAGTATGTATTTTTGTCAAATTTTATTTAAAATGATATAACAATATATTAGGGATAGCTACCTCTTGCCTTCCGCCTGTATTCGTGCGCAGCACACATTATTTTCGTAGTAATTTAGAGAGGGAGTGCCACTCACCCTGTAAAAAAATGATTAACTATTACATGTAAATTCCGCGAAATTAACTTTTATTTTTTTGACGCTTTATAACGCTATATATTATAGCGTTATAAAACACCATAAAAAATATTTTATAACTGCGCTTAAATGATAATTTTAGAGTTAAATTAGAAATTAGAAATTAGAAATGTGGTGTCCTATGGACTGATGAAAGCACTTCGTGCAGTTGAGGACGCTTCGTGTGGTTGAAACTTGAGAAAAACATATCAACCACATTCTGCGAAGCAGACATATCATCCACATCGTTTTCACCCAAGCCTTTCGCAAAACATCGATCCGAAGCGCACCAACGCTTGTAATTTGTCATTCCTAACTACCAATTCCCAACGCAGTGGGCTACTACTCATCCAGCAGTTTTTCTGCTTCCCGGATCATCATGATTTGATAGTCATTATACGAGATTTGTTTATATTTTTTGTGAAAAGTAAAGATACTCGGGTCGATACCTGTCTGCATGATGTCTGATATTTCATTGACTAGAGCCTCTATCTCTTTTTCGCGCACTGGATCGGGTTTATCGCGCAATCCATAATCTATTCTTTTGGTGATATAGCCCATTTTTTCGATGTCTTCGACCAAAAGGGACACAGGGTCCATCTCTATACCCAGAGCGTCGAGATATTTCTGTCGATTGTTTTTCAAGGCAGCTTCCACCAGTTGCATAGATTCAAAATTCACCTCTGTATCTATCAGGTTTTGCAGAGCCTTACTCACCCACAATTTTTGCGATATTACATTGCCATTGTAGATATGAAATTCAAAGGATTTTTGACCGTGCACCAGCAGGGTATCCACCAGCATAAAGCGTGGTTGCATCCGCTTG
>WRIO01000236.1 GCA_009782695.1 Candidatus Cloacimonadota bacterium | reverse complement strand
GGGCTTTGAGAAGGCGTAAAGCTTTGGTATTATGTCGCCGAAAACCAGCTGCACACTCGTCATTACCACTACCAAACCGGTCATAAGCAGCGAAGTATGAGCCAGTGTAAATTCATGGCTTTTCGCGAAAGCTAAAGTATAGAGTGTAGCTTGAGCAGTGGCATAAATACTAGCCAAGTTTGTCCCGAGTAGGGCAGTTATCAGCAATTGTTTTGGCTTTTTTAGGAGACTTAAAATCTTTTTGGAGCTAGCTTTATTGTCCTTTTCCAGCTTTTTTAGGTCTATCTTGCTTAGGGAGAAAAAGGCTGTCTCTGCGGCATTAAAAATAGCTTGAAAGACAAGGCATATTGCGATTTGGAGCAGTAATTTGTCAAAATTTTCCATAAATGTTTATGTCTCTGATAGCGAATGTGTTTTATTTAGCATATCCTGATATTTTAGCTCGAAAAGGTGCATTTTAGCTTGATCTTTTTTACGGATGTGATCCATGCCAGCCAGATGTAGCAGTCCGTGTATAAACAGGATAGCTATTTCTTTTTCGAGGGTGTGGTTTCCCTTTTGCTGGTCTGCCACAGCTGTGTTTATGATGATATCGCCTTTGAAGGGGATATTTGGTATTTGGCAAGGGAAAGATAGCACGTCCGTCAGCGCATTTTTACCCCGATATTTCTGGTTTATTTCCTTTATTTCTGCGTTTTCGGATAGTTTAAGGCACACTGTGGCCTCTGCTTCAAACACGAGGTCAGTCTTCATCCATTGCAGTATCTCTTGTAAAATTGCAGGTTCTATTTTTGTGCGAGTTTCGTTTACCACATCTACACCAAGTTTATTTGTTTTCGGGATACTCGATTCTCCTTTTGTGTATGCTCAGCAGTATCGGTTGAATAGTCTGTTTGATAGTGATCAGCTCTTTTACAGTGATAGGAGCTTCGTTTAGCTGATTTTCGTCAAAGAGGTTATTTATAGTTTCGTCTATTATCTTCTTTATCACTGTCTCGTCTATATGTTTGGCAGATTTGACCGTAGATTCTATTATATCACAGATCATCACTATCACAGCTTCTTTCGTCTGCGGTTTCGGTCCTGGATATTCAAAATCGATGGTGTTCACCTCCTCCCCAGATTCTTTTGCTTTATGCAGGAAGTATTTTATTTTGCTGTCACCGTGGTGCTGCTTGATGATATCGAGGATAGCTATGGGTAGTTTTTCTAGCTGTCCCAGTAATGCGCCTGTCTTTACATGGTTGCGAATGATGTTCGCACTTTCTACAGGCGGCAAGGTGTCATGCTTATTTTCCCCTATGATGTTTTCGATAAAATATTCGGGGTTCTCCAGCTTGCCGATATCGTGATAATAGCTACCGATTCGGGCTATCATAGAGTCCGCAGAGATAGCCTCTGCACATTCCTCTGCTAGCACGCCCACCGTCAAGCAGTGATAATATGTGCCGGGTGCTTCACGAGCAAGCTTTTTTAGCAGGGGGTTGTTGCTATCTATCAGTGAAAGCAGGACTTCTTTGGTGGCATATTTCATTTTTTTTTGCAAGTAAGGCACTAAAAAATAAGCCCCAAGTATCGATACACTGGCATTTATCAAACAAAATAAAAGGGTGTTCATCAGCTCTGGGAAGCTGTTATTCTGGAAAATGGAGGTGATGAGCGAGATAACTATTAGGCTAGCGAGCAGGTAAAAGAAAAGCTGTAGATAGTTCACAAAAACTTGTTTTTTCATGATATACAGGCACACTAAGCTTGCCATAACAAGATTTATCAGAGGGAGCATATTCCAAAACAGGTATTGCCCTGTGATGATCAGGGTAAAAAGAATAAAAGAGATACCAAATCGTGAGCTAAAAAGGATAGATATTGTCAGGATAAATAGCGGTATGGGGATGAGTATGATATTTTTCAAGTCGAACACATAATAAAGTAGGGAGATAACAAGTATCATGGCTAGGAAAGTCGAATAAGTCACTATCAATTCTCGCACAGACACAAAACTTCCTGAGAAAAACGCCCTCATGATACTTAGATATAAGACAAAAATCACTAAATTATACAGAAACTGCCCAAATGCTGACATGATCAGCTCTTGATAGTTTCTGACACTGTGCATCTCGAGAGACGCTGTCCGGAGAGAAGTCAACTTTAATATGTCTTGCTCTTCTAACCTTTCGTTTTTTCGGATAATAAAATCATTTTTTTCTACACGCGACACCACAGGGTCTATCCTGCGTTTTATATTCTCTCGTTCAGCCGCTTGCGCTTCTATGTCTATGATCAGGTTTGTCTCTATAAACATTTCTGCTATATCTAAGATAACTTCTCTTTTTAGAGGCTCACGAACACCACTAATCAAGCGGTTTTTCGCCTCTGATTTTGTGATCATCGAGGCTTGTAAATGCTCTGCTGTTTTATTTGAATCAGACATCCGAAAAACTTTGTTTTTTTCTTTGTCATCTACTATCGGTAAGCTCATGATCCCTACATACTGTTTTGTGATGGTATCGTAAATCTCTGTAGTGTTGTCGAGCAGATACTCTAGTAAGCGGAAATTGAATAGATAACCCCTCTCACTCATAGTTCGTATGCTTTCACTAGTATCTTGTTTATTGGTCATGCTATTTAAAACTATAAAAAAGTTGTCAATCTTTTGCAAAACCTTGAAATTGGTCTCTTCGGATAGCTTGTATATCGGAGGTAGATTATCCATTTCCAGCTTTGCTTCTGCATCTATCATTTGGTCAGATTTTAGCACTCGAAAGGTAAAAGGTGCCTTTATAGATACAGGTGCTATCTGTCCTACTTGGTAATTGTATTTCGGTATGTAATAACCTAGCCAAGATACCAAGTAAAAAATGATCGCCAGCAAAAATGCTGTAGATACTATAATGTATAAATTTATATGTTTATTCTTCACTACGCCACGATATTTTTGTCCCTTTTTTTGTCAAGAAGTTTCACACATCTTGTTTCTACACTTAAGTTATGCTCCAAAAATTCACTTCCAATGTCACAGAAAAAAGCATTTCACCCCATAAAAAATATTTGTATTTGGCAGAACAATGCTCATCTCGA
>WRIO01000235.1 GCA_009782695.1 Candidatus Cloacimonadota bacterium | reverse complement strand
TTCCGGCTTCACAAATAGTTTGGCTCTTTCGAAAGCTTTCTCTTGTAGTTTCAATAACTCTGCGATATCTTGTTTCACTTGCCAACGAAGTTCTGCCTTTTTTTGAAACACTCCCCATCCCGAACATGGGACATCTATTATTACTCTATCATAGAGAGCAACAACAGGACCAAACTTAAAGGCATCTTCCACCACCAATCGCACATTTGTAGCTTGAACGCGGTTCAAAGTGTGCTTTAGTTCTTTTATTTTGTGGGGTATCTTATCGACAGCTATAATCTCGCCTGTATTGTTCATAAGCTCTGAAATATACGATGTTTTTGTACCACGGCCCGCAAACAAATCCAAGATAGATTCTTCTTTTTGAGGATCAAGTAATTCTATCACTAGTGCAGCAGAAATATCTTGAATCGTGTAATATCCTTCGGAGAAGGCTACATCGTTTAACACCACACTAGCATCAGTGGATATCAGCATATTTTTGGAGGCATTGCTTTCAGACAAGACAATATTCTTTTTCGCAAAATAGTCTTTGACCTTATTTTTGTTGGTTTCTAAGGAGTTCACTCGCAAATAGAGTTTAGGAGGTTCGTTGTAATACATACACAAGTATTCCACCTGTTCAGCATCCCAGTGCAATAGCAATTTCTTCATAATCTCCACAGGGAACGAATACTCCACAGAAAGTTTCTCTGCCAAGGTAACTGGATACACAATTTGGGGGTTACGGATATACTCTCGAAGGATAGCATTTACAAAACCTGCTACTTGCTCGTTTAGATTGTTTTTTGCGACATCTACTGTCTCATGCACAGCTGCGTGCTGTGGAATTCCTTTGCAGAATAGTAATTGAAAGAAAGCTAGATAAAGCAGAGCTTTTATTTTTAGATCTGTGGCTTTATATTTATCTGCATCTGTATATTGAGCAATGATATACTCAAGGTGCAGTTTCATTTTTATCACACCTTTTACTAAATAATACAGTAAATCAAGGTGTTCCTTATTTTGCATTTTGCTTGCTGACTGAGTGAGGAGCTTGTCAGAGAACATTTCATTTTTTAATACTTTAACGATTATCATCCAAGCTTCTTGTCTGATATTCATGCCTCATTCCTTTTCAAATATATGTATTTTATGCAGTTTTTTAAAAGTTTTTCTGATGGCATATCACTCTCTATAGCTGCATTTTGCATGGCATCACAGACTTCGTGTGATTTATAACCCAAAGACAATAAAGCCACTTCCACTTCGTTCCAAATTCTATCTACAAAACTCTTCCTGGACCCTGATATTACATTATTTTTTATTATCTCACTTTCTATTTCTGAAATTTGTTCTACTTTGTCTTTAAGCTCTATTATCAACCTTTCGGCTGATTTGGTGCCAAGTCCAGGAGTCTTTGCGATGATTTTTGTATTACCGGAGATGATAGCTTTTATCAAACTATCTATCCCCATATAGCTAAGTATAGACAATGCTATCTTCGGTCCTATTCTGTTTACGCTGATCAGGAGCTTGAAAAGCTCTTTTTCATACTTATTTAAAAAACCAAAAAGGCGGGTCCCCTCATCATTTGTAAAAGTATATACATACACTTTTGCAATTTCATTGATATTTGGTAGTCCTGTTAATGTTGTCATAGGTATCTTTAGTTCAAAACCTATTCCTCCACAATCTATGACAATACTATCATTGTTTTTTTCTGTTAAAATTCCTTCTATATAAGCATACATTCTATACTCCCTTTATAGCAGAGCAGTGTGAGCTGTAAATATTTGGCTCGCGATTTCCCCAAAAAATACACATAGCATTTTTCACTTTCTATCCAAATCACTCATTAGAAATTCGATACTTCTATTCCGTGAAACTGACACATTCCACAACGTATAAGTGTCATTATCTGTGTCTATCAACCGTATATCATAGAACTCAGTCTCCTTAATTGTGACTGGTAAGGTAATATCTATGAAGTGGCCATCTCTTAGCAAGTTGCCTTCTAAAATGTCAGTTTTCCAGATAGTCATATCTGAAGGTGATATGTATACACTTTTTGCTGCATAACCTGTACTATTTATTATCCTAATATTTCTATCACTTGATGCGGATAGTGGGTAGCTACTCTCGATATCTAAATCAAGGATAGTAAATTCTACTGTTTGATTTATATTTAACCTTATATTTCTTTTTGTGTATGAATCATTGTCACTATCTATCACCCGCACGTCGTATAAAGTTAGTGCAGAATAGTTTGGAATAGTTGCGGTAAAGACTCTTTCATCGAGTATGACTTTTGTCGCTAATAGATCACTCCCCCACTGGTCAGAGCTACTTGGGCTGATATAAACATAATAAATTGTGTAGCCAGTATTGTTGTAAATTTTTATAGGGGTGCTAGTAGTGTTATTAGCTTCATAACAAATAATTTGGACTGTAGCAGCTTCTGCTTCCCGAAAAGATTTTATATTACCCGATTTGAAATAAATATTGCTACTTAAAAGCTTTATATGTTCTGCTTTTATGCCAAAATTTATGTTTTGTGGGAGCTGCCCAGTCGCTATCAAAGTAGATATATCACTTAACTTTACTGCTGCTACACCTATCAATCTATAATCCTGATTAAAGATTGGACCACCACTATTCCCAGGTTGGATAGGTGCACTTATTTGGAAATAATTTTGGTCTGACCCGATACCACTTCGAGCAGAAACGACCCCGTCTGTCAACCTTATATCAGTACCTAATAACTCTGTGAGGGGAAAACCGAGCACATAAACCTTGTCCCCTAAATCTACATTTGGGAAGTCTAAAATAGAAAAATGGAAAACATTTTTTTGGTTTATCTTTAAAATGGCTAAATCTTTTACATTATCTTTGGCTATCACTTGAGCAACATACTCATTTTTTCCGTATTTTATCTTTATTGTGTTAGCGTTATCTATCACATGAGAACAAGTCACTATATAACCATCGTCATTGATAAAAAAACCTGTCCCAGTGGAGTTAGTTTCCTGAGAAGTAAGTGAAAGGCAAATCAGTTGCAAAAAGCAAAACAAAAAAATAAAAGAATCTCTTATATATATAGAAAA
>WRIO01000234.1 GCA_009782695.1 Candidatus Cloacimonadota bacterium | reverse complement strand
CGCTACATTCTCTGGCTGGGCTGGTAGTGAAGTCGACGCAAAATTACAAGATGTTATGAAAAAGATACATCAAGCTTGTGTAGACCACGGCAAAGAAAAAGGGGGCTGGGTAAACTATGTAAAAGGTGCAAATATTGCAGGCTTTATGAAGGTAGCCAAAGCTATGTGTGAACAAGGCGTTGTATAATAGTAATAAAATATAAATCACAGAGACGAGTTTTTTGAAAGCTCGTCTCTTTTTTTATGTAATTCATTATTTTCGTAGGGAAGAGTTACCTAACCCTTCCGCAACATTTGTCCATAGGTCACATTATCTTTTCCCCGTCCCACCGGGAAGGGGTGGTAATAAATAATAACAAGTTACAAGGGACAAATTACAAGTCATTGAAATCTTGTAATTAGTAATTTCCAACGAAGTTGGATGACGGGGCAGGGGTAGACATATTTAACCACCCCGTCATTTTTCCGCAAGCTCCAAAATGCCACCCCTCCAGATTGTAGGGGAATTGTACGTCGTCCGTAACCAACTTAATGGAGAGCGGGGACGCTCTCCGCTACTAGATCCGTTATTATTTTCGTATTAATTTGGAGGGGAATTAAAAGCCCACCTCTATCCGCAGAAAGAGGTGGACCATAAGTAGTATTATATAGGCAGGGCATCAGAAAACATTATTGTGTTCACTGATTTCTTTTGGTTGTCGTTCAAGGGTTTTAGGACACCATTTTGCAAAAGCAGTTCTAGCACTCTGGTTTTGGCTCTATCGGTCAGTAATAGTTTATGCCAGGCACTTGCCATATCTTTTATGTGTGCAGGATACTGTTTTAGATTTATCTTTACGATTTCACTCGCCATATCCTTATGAGTAGTCCTCAGAGTGTCAGGAGCTTCTGGTAGCATATCACGAAATTCTTTTGCAGATTTTGTAGTGATGACCATATTTGCATACTCGCTTTTATTTTCACAGATGATGTATCCCTTGTCTATCAAACGCTTGTATTTATCTATCTGTTCTAGCTCTTTGGTCAGCTTCCCTAATATAAATTCATTTAGATAAAGGTAGTCTGAATAACGATTTTCTTGCCAACCGCCTTCCCTGGTGTCATAATAAGTGTTTAGTTGCCAAGCATATACAGGGAAGTGGTCTTTTGCCTCATTCCAGTGATTCGAACGGTGCATATCGCCGCAAGTAGTGTGCAAATCAGGATCATAGTTTAACCCGCTCCAATCAAAGTCTTTGGGAAGTATTCCAGTGGCTATGTATTCCCCACCATCTATTCTTTTGGTATAATATTTCCTTATCTCACTCTGCTCTTCCATTAGCAACTTATTCCCGCAAGCATAAGAGACCACCGACCAGAGTAGGAAGTTTAAATCATTTTGCGGTGAATAAAAACCCTTTTTCTGAAAGTCCTCAAAAGCTTTGATTACCAGCGGTATATACTCTTTACAGATAGCTTGCGCAAATTTGATATATATCTGATGCTCAGCTTCCAAAACCTCTTTTGATAGCTCTGTTATCAGCATATTTGCGAGGTATTTTGAGCCTGCTACTTTGTCCAAAAAGCCATTTTCGGTAAGACAGGCTACCTCATCTTCGATATACGCAGCTGCTACATTTAGTTCTTGGGCTATTTGAGTGATAGATTTAGCTTTTTGATAAGCTGCATAAACGATATTTTGGGATAATAGCTTTTGCAGATAATGGGTGGTTTCTTTCTTCTCGGGACCAACTCCACCTATATGCCCCAGCGCTTCAAATTCTATCGGGTTTAGCCCAATATTTCTTTCTTCATTTGACATGATTCTCTCCTTGAGTAGATTTCTGGCATCGTATAGATGCCATTTTACAGTAGCAATGGTGATATTGAGCTGTTTTGCTATCTCGTGCTGTTTCATTTTTTGATAATAAAACATCAGGATTACATTTCTCTGGATTTTGGCTAGATAAGAAATCTCCTGCCTCATAAGCTGAAAAATATCGTCATTATGGGTGTGGATGTCGTGTATTTGCTCTGTGGACATATATCCAGTATACTGTGAGATATTTTCTGACCTCTTCTCTTCATCAACAAACCGAGCATAAACATTGCATGAGACCCTGTATATATACCCATCGATGTTGCCGATAGTCTCCGCCTTTATCAGAGAGCTATACACATCAAAAAGTATCCTCGAAGCCAGTTCCTCTGCGCTATCGATGTTCTGTGTCTTTGTCAGAGCAAAGCCGAAAATTTTATCTTTGAACCTGACTATGATCTTATCTACTTTTTCCTTTTCCATTATCACCAACTGCCAACTTTTTGTCTATATAGTGAGAGTATCGACAGAAAGGTTAGAGAGAAATTTGGGTTTATTTATATTTTATCTTCTAGTGACCTGATTTCTCTGAACCTATTCTCTTTAAAACTCTACTATGTTCCAACAAATATTATAAAGAGGCTTTGTCAAGGCAAATGTGAAATCTATTGACAAAAATAGTGAAATAGATATTTTTGCACTCATAATACAGAGGCGTTAATAATGATTAACAGTAATGACCATACAGTATTATATGAGGGGTTTTATCGAAATAATAGATAACTTTCTAAAAATGCAGACACTGTTTGCACAATTGAGTTGATAACATAAAGATTTGAAATAATCGGAGGTTAAATGGCATCATTATTAGGACAGTTTTATACAAAAATAGAGGGTTCACAAGAGGATATCGCCTCTGAGGGAATAGCTTACATACTAAATAAATCAATAAATGCAAGAGATTCTATAAATGCTTTTCTGCATAACATGATTGGAATTAATTTTAAAAATATAAGCTATATCACACAAAACATAGGTGAAAACAAAGAACGCCCTGATATTTCTGGAATAGATGAAAACGGCTTAGAGCAAATAATCATAGAAGCAAAGTTTTGGGCTAGCCTAACTGATAATCAGCCTGTTGAATATTTAAAAAGATTGAACAATGATTCTGTTTTATTATTTGTTTGTCCCACTTTGAGAAAAGTCTCTATCGGCACAGAAATAGAGAGCAGACTTAATGATGCAGATATTGAATTTGAAAAGAACGAGTTATATATTAAAACAAG
>WRIO01000233.1 GCA_009782695.1 Candidatus Cloacimonadota bacterium | reverse complement strand
AAACCAATAAATACAAATGATTGCTACTCTCGAAAACACTCTAATCCTCATCCCTGTGTATAATAGCTACCAACACTTGATAAAATTGCATCAAAGAATTTTTAGAGCTTCTCCAAAATGCAACCTTTTTTGTGTCAATGATGGATCGACTGATTTATCGCTGGAAATGATAAAAATTTTACAAATAAATTATATCAGTTTTGAGGAAAACAGGGGTAAAGGACATGCTCTAAAAACAGGTTTCACTTATGCTAAGGAAAACAATTATCAGTTTGTAATCACACTTGACTCAGATCTACAACACAGTCCAGCTTACTTGCGAAACTTCTTTATAGTTCAGAACAAAGAAAAAGCAGATATGGTGATAGGTTTTCGTTCTTTTAATATCCACAACATGCCCCTGACAAGAGTGATGAGCAATTACCTGACAAGCACAATTCTTAGCCATAAAACTGGAAAACTAATACTAGATTCTCAGTCAGGTTTTCGTATGTATAATTTACAATATTTTGATGCAGATAAATTGCAAACAAATAGATATCAGACAGAAACAGAGCTATTATTAAGTTACATAAGCCAAAATGCCAAGATAGCACACACAGAGATACCTGTGATATATGGTAATGAAATCAGTCATATTTCTTACCTTCGCGATATCCAAAATTTCTGCAAATTGATGATAAAGGAATGGAAATGAATGTTTTATTAGTGAATGACGATGGAATAGGAGCAGAGGGACTATGGGCTCTGCATAAAGCTTTTACCCAAAAAAATCACAATGTGTATGTCATAGCACCGAAATCTGAACAAAGTGCAAAATCTTCAGCCATTACCACTAGAGAAGCACTGCGAATAGAGAATATTAGAGAAAACGTATGGGCTGTCAGTGGCACACCTGTTGACTGCGTTATGCTTGGATTTGAACACATTCTGAAAGAATACCTTAAAACAAATAATATTGACCTCGTAGTATCAGGAATAAATGCTGGACCAAATCTGGCAAGCGATGTTTTGTATTCTGGAACCGTAGGAGCAGCTATAGAAGCTGCAAGTTTTCACCACAAAGCAATAGCTATCTCGATAGATGCTGTAAAAAACCAAAAATACGATGAAGCAGCTAAAACGCTAATGTTCTTGATTGAAAAAGGCATCATTGACTATATTGGTTTACACGAAGTATTAAACATCAATATCCCAAATGTAAATTTCAAAGACATCGTAGGATACACAGTATGTCAGGCTGGATTTAGCAGGTATCAGGACATCGTAAAAACTGGAAAAGATGGACGAGGAAGAGACATCATCTGGATTAGTGGCTCTGATCCTCTGATAGAAATATCAGATTACAAGATAGATTACTATGTCTTACTAGAGAGAAAGGTAGCTATCACTCCATTAAAAATCGATTACAATAATTATAAAAAAATAAAATCAATGGAAAAATGGGTCAAAAAATTTACTTGAAATAGATATATCTCAGAAACACAAAAATTATGAATTACCTAAAATCAATATTTCTTTTTACTGTCTGTGTGTATTGCCTGTCGAGCTGCGATATTACAGACCCAAAGCTCGGACACAATCCCCCTAAAAACCTTGTAGGAACCGCTGGAATAGAGGAAGCTGCACTCAGCTGGGAAAAACCTAAAAACCCAAATTTATATTTCAGCGGGTATCATATTTATATGAATGGAACAAAAATTGAACCCAAAATTACGAATGTAACAAACAAAAAAATCACTCACACAGTGAGAGGCATCACAGCAGGGGTAAAAGTGTTTTATATCAGGGCAGAATATGAGTTAGGTCTAGAATCAGAGCCCTCAAATACTATTACCGTGATTGTGTTACCTGCTTTGTAATTTATTAGAGATCAATATATATAACTATATCAACTGATTAAAAAAACATAAAGCATTATGTAAAAGATGAATAAGTCATCAATTTTATTCTCTTTCGATGGGTAAAGTCATACACCTAGCTCCACCTCCTCCACGGCTAAGCTCTGCTCCCTTAAAGGCTATCGCATATCTATCGTAGTCTTTCAAATCTACTTTTCCTGAAATGACATCCTCTGCCTCTATGTGAGTCATTCTCCCTATCCTTTCGATTTGTTCAAAAGTCTTTTCACATCGACGATAACCTATAATTTTACCTGGAGCCATCGTGAAGTAATTTGCTCCGCACATCCACTGTTCTCTGTCTTGGAACAATCTTTCATTTCCTCCACACAGGATGGGTTGTATGTCTAATCCTATTTTGTGAAGCCCTCGCATAATATTGGGGACCTGTGTTACCTTATTAGTTTTTTCGCTGATATCTATGTGGTAAGTTCCGAAGTGCAGGTTGCCGTATATTGCAGGTTCATAGATACATGCATAATTGTGGTCAAGCATAGTAAAAGCCATATCAAGGTGGATCAATGCTCTGTCTTTTGGCATCTGTACTGTCAAAATATGTTTGACTTGATTCTTTTTTCGTAAGAATTCTATTAGCTGGTCTATCGCTTGTGATGAAGTCCTTTCTGATATTCCTATAGCTAATACATCGTCACGTATGACAAGTATGTCTCCACCCTCGAAAGTGGAATACTGCTTGATTTCTGAAGGAGATTCGAAGTAGAAACCATCTGAACTAAATTTGGTATTATGTTTTAAAATGTGCCGAATAATAGTGGCTTCTGGCATACGGACTGGGTTTAGCATAGATACAGGTAGCACGCAGTTATTTATGATCACCGCAGTGTCTCTAGTGTAGAGAAAATTTGGCAAGGGAGGGAGAGCATGATGAAAATCTGAAATAAACTCTGTCAGAGTATTCACAGTTTCTTTTACTCCCATGATCAAGCTCTGTGCCAAATCTTTAGAACTCAAAGGCATCAGTCTTTCTAATAAAGCTTTATTGGTATGGTGCTCTTTTATCAAGCTGCGCAATAGCTCGACTCTATGCTCGGGATTTTCTAAAAGCTCCTCTAATAAGTCTAACACTTCAAATACTTCACAATGAAGCTTGAGAATGTCGGTAAATTCTTTGTGCTCTCGTATAGCTGTATTCATATCCAAAATATCATCATAAAGCAAATGCCTT
>WRIO01000232.1 GCA_009782695.1 Candidatus Cloacimonadota bacterium | reverse complement strand
AACTTCATAAATTAAGAAGCCTTTTTACCGATATATATTATATGAGAAAGTATTTATTTTTAGCTTTAATGATAGCTTTATGCAACAATCTTTTTGGATTATTCGGTTTCTTGAATGTTTTTAAGGAGCTCGATTACACTCTTTCTAGTGGTTTTACAGGCTCGACTATATCAGGGAAAACGGTTAAAAAAGTCGAGCAACAGCAGTTTAAATACAAAGCCGACAATGGAATAATGTATGGTGCCTCTGCTGCTTACACCTTCAAAAGCGGTCTCGAAGTAGAAGGCGGGGTTCGATATTTAGAGCGCGGATATGAGCTACACTCTCGCCATCACCGATATTACCACCATAGAAATCATTATTATTACTTGCACAGACACAGAAGAGATAGATTTTTTGACGAGTTCAAATCCAACTATGTGGATAGTTTTATAAAGGTAAAGCCCGACTTCGGGGACGGTCTAGAGATGCACGACCTAAATGTAAAACTAAAACCTTTTCTGGGTGTGGCTTATTCATACCTGCTCGAAGCAGATGACCTTAATATAAACGAATGGGATACTTCTCTTTTAATCGGTTGCGATGTAGTCTTTGCCAAAAGATTTGTTTTGGGACTCGAATATAACAAGGGAATGACAAATATACTTTACGACGGCAGAGCAAAAAACGAATGCTTTTCCACTAGCTTGGGGATACTGTTCTAAGCAGATTTAAAACTCCTGCGTACCCTACTACTACATTAGGCAAAATTTATAAATCACTTGACTATTACCCTTGACATTTTTTTCTTGGCATAGATATGAAATCAAGGAGAGAGATAGTATAAAATGTTTAGTTTTTACCGGAGAATGATTTGCAAAGCCTTTACTTTTCGCAGGTTTTACAACCTTGCCATTTCAGAAGCTGCTTATGCGTTGTCTCTCCTTTGTCGAAAGCCTATTGTGTGGGGTTACCCTGTGTCGGTGATGATAGAACCGACGAATTTTTGCAATCTGCAATGTCCCTTGTGCCCTTCTGGTGCTGGGTTACTCACTCGAGAGCGGGGTTATATGGATTTTGGGCTGTATAAAAAGGTCATCGACTCTGTGTGTAAAGACAGCTGTGCAATATTGCTTTGGAATCAAGGTGAGCCTTTTTTGCACCAGGATATTTGCCAAATGATAGAATATGCCCATTCCAAGCGGATGATAGTTATTTTGTCCACCAATGCAAATGTTTTCCCTGACCCTGTCCAGTTGGTGCAATCTGGTCTGGATCAGCTCATCATATCAGCAGATGGCGCCAGTCAAGAAACCTATAATAAATATCGGGTGAATGGTGAGATAGAAAAGGTAATAGATAACATAAAAAAAATAGTAGCATCCAAGGTAAAGGCTTCTGGTAAGATGTCACCCTATATATTATGCCAGTTTATCGTGATGAAACACAACGAGCATGAGATAGAATATGCGAAAAAGATTTTTGGCGAGCTAAAAATAGACCAATTTGTGCTAAAAACTGTGCAAATTTTGTCAAAAGAGGATATAGAGAATTTTCTGCCAAGCAATCCCAAATACCGCAGGTATAAAACCAAAGGCAATGTTTTTGAGCTAAAATATGGAGTCAAAAACCAATGCTTTCGCCTCTGGCATAGACCGGTCATAAATTGGGACGGCGAGATGGCTGTATGCTGCTTTGACAAAGACAATCAGTATAAAATTGGGAATATTCAAAACAGAAGCTTTATGGATTTGTGGAAGTCTAACCAGTTTATCACATTTCGGAAAAATGTGCTACGAGATAGAAAAATATATGAAATATGTCGAAATTGTGGAGAAGGGATTTCGCTGCGAGTAAAGTAGAGAACCCTCACCCTCCAAACAAGGAAATCAAATGAACGAAGAAATAATCATACCTGTGTTACCCCTGCGAGAAATGCATATCTACCCAAAAATAGTTATGCCTGTGATAGTGGCAAACACACAGACATTTGACAGCATAGATACAGCTGTCCAAAATTTTAATAGCAAGATACTTTGTCTGATGGAAAAGCCAAATGCAAAGTCCGACATAGGTGACGGACTAAACCTTTATCAGATAGGTTTTTTGTGCAAAATCACCCAAATCATAAAAATGCCCGATAGAAAACTGCGGGTGCTGCTAAAAGGCGAAGATAAATTTATAGTCAATCGACTGATAAACAACGGTAGATTCGTGGTTGCACACGGCACTAAGACCGATGAAGTGTTTGAAAATTCTTTGGAAAACCAGATACTTCGGGAAAAACTGATAGCCGAAAGTAATAATTATATCAAGCTAATGAGAAATATAAAGACAGAGCAACTCAACCATTTGCTTGACCTGACTGACCCTTTCGATGTGATTTATTTCGTGTGTATGAATATGGACTTTTCTATCGAGGACAAGCAGACTATCATCGAGCTCGATAGCTTCGAGAAAAAGACTAAAAAGATTTTGCGATTAATAGGGCAAAAATCCGACTTTATAAAGCTCCAAAAATCTATCGATAGCCAAGTTTATGCCAAAATAACCAAAATGCAGAAAGACCATTTTCTGTCTGAACAGCTAAAAACTATTCATAAAGAGCTGGGCTTGAGTGCAGATGGACAATCTGAAATAGTCACTTTTCGGGATAAGATAAAAAGCCTAAAACTAAAAGACGAAGCCCTGAAAAAAGCAGAAGAGGAACTCTCCAAACTAGCCAGGATTTCCCCCCATTCACCCGAATATTTTGTCTCTTACAACTATTTATCATGGATCATAGACTTGCCTTGGGGACAGCCAAAACAGGCAAAAATTAACATCGAAAAGGCAGAGGCAATCCTAAACAGCGACCACTTTGGTTTAGAAAAAATCAAAGAAAGGATACTAGAATATTTAGCTGTGATGCAGTTTAATGAGGCTAGTAAGGCTCAAATATTGTGCTTTGTGGGACCTCCCGGCGTGGGAAAAACATCACTCGGCAAATCGATAGCTGCTGCACTGAGCCGCGAGTTTGTTCGGCTTTCAGTCGGGGGTGTGACCGATGAGGCAGAGATACGCGGACACCGCAAAACCTATATAGGCGCTATGCCAGGCATCATAATGCAGTCGCTA
>WRIO01000231.1 GCA_009782695.1 Candidatus Cloacimonadota bacterium | reverse complement strand
CACAGAATAACCTGTACTTTTGGAGATATATCCGCGCCCCAGTATGGCAGAATAAAAATCGTCTTGTTCGTCTGGCTTTTTTTTTAAAATAAGTTCAGGCTTGCTATCATACGCTATATAGAAAGAATTTTTGATATAGGTGTGGCTAGTATCAGGATGCAAACTGATAAACTTCTCTATCTCCCACTCCAAGAAGGGTTTACTGCTAATAATACATAAAAACCAAGTCATATCTTTTTCGTCTTTCTGAAATATCTCTCTATGCAAATCTTTTACTTTTTACGAGAAACCAATTTATTTTTTAGAGGTTAAATGTCAAGTGTTTTAGCAAAATTTCAGAAAAAACTGATAGAAAAACTGTAAAACAGCCGAAAAATAAATTTTTTAAGACTGTTTCATAAGGATTAGCCTTTCGTGGTGAATATCCATCCGTCAGATATTTAGGACTATCGCTACTTAATTGAATAGGAAAGATGTTCGCTCGCAAGCTCGATAGGCACTACTCCCTACCAAATTTTTTATCAAAAAATAGCCTTTGACAAATTTTGATGATCTAAGGTTTATAAAGTCATATAATTCAATATATTAGTCGAGGTGACAAGCAAGGGAGCTCGGACTAGGTCAGAGCTCCCTTGCTTGCTACCTCCTTTATCTCCTTCGTTTATATGCTGTTATGAAAACGCATTTTCGAAAAGCTATAAATACTGTTTTCTAGCATGTCTATCGTTATATTTATCAAGGGGAAATATTGTTTTTTTAGATAGACATCGCAAACAGCAGGACAGCCGGGAGGGTGAAAGCACTACAAAGAGTGGTGCAGAATATAGTCTGGGCGACATATTCAGTGTCGTTTTGATACTTTTCGGATAGCACAGAGAGGTTTATTTGAGTGGGCATAGCCACCTGTGTGTTCACCACTGCGAATAAAAGCGTTTTGCTGCTTTCGAGCATCACATCCAAACCTACAAACGAAAGCACATAACGAAAGGCAAGCAATAGCAACATCGGAAAAAGTAACATCTTGATAAAGACTATCGACCAGATAGAGGCTTGCTTGATAGATTTTATCAGTTCTGTGCGGGCTAGTATAGCCCCGATAAATAGCATAGAAAGTGGCACTGTTGCTTGACCCAAACTATGCAGAGGCTTATATAATATTTCAGGTATTTTTAACCCGAGAAGCAAGAGCGATATCCCTATCAAAAACGAAAGTGTATTTGGGTTTATCAAATACCGTAAATTCCATTTTGCCTGCCGAATCCCGACTGTCTCTGCGTTTTTACACCTTTCTTTATCTAGCTTATGCACAGCATAAGTCCACACTAACAGATCATTACCCATAGAAAAGATAATAGCGTAGAGCAAGCCTGTCTCACCGAATAAATGCAGCACGACAGGGAAACCGAGATAAATCACATTGCCAAAAGAACCTAAAAGCGTGTGGATTACTCTCCTGTTTTCTGGGATTTTGAGCAGTCGTGCGACTAAATGATTTATGCACAGAAGAGCAGAAACACAGAATATCGCAGAAAAAAAGACTATGATGGCGTCTGTGAAACAGATATCCTCTATGTTTTGGCTACAGAGTGCCGTAATCACGAGCAAGGGCAATGTGATATGGACTATTGTTTTCGACAGATTTTCACGGATATTTGCGACATATTTGCATTTTTCGGATATATAACCTATAAGGACTAATATCCCTAAAAACGAGATTGGGTTTAGCAGGACAAACCAGTTATTCGGCATATCTACTTCCTGCTCTCCAGCTCAATTATCCTGTCCCGTAGCTCGGCAGCCAGCTCAAAATCAAGGTTTCCAGCAGCTACTCTCATATCTTTTTTTAGAAGGGCTATCAGCTCTTCATTGCTCTCGATTTGGAAATAATCCTCTACTTTTGCCTTCGCTTTTTTCTCTTTGGCATTTGATTCATAATCAGCATATCCATCTGCCACAGAGGTCGCTTGCATTATCTCCTCTAAGCTTTTTTCTATCTGCTGTGGAGTGATGTTATTTGCTTCGTTGTAGGCGAGCTGTTTAGCCCTTCTCCGCTTGGTCTCCTCGAGGGTTTCGGTCATAGCTTCTGTGCAGTTGTCAGCATAAAAGATCACAGTGCCGTCTATATTTCTGGCAGCACGCCCAGCGGTCTGTATCAGCGAGCGTGTGCTACGCAAAAAGCCTGCCTTATCGGCGTCCAAAATCGCCACGAGCGACACTTCTGGCATATCAAGCCCCTCTCGTAGAAGGTTTATCCCCACTATCACATCTATCTCGCCCAAACGCAGCTCCCGTATGATTTTAGTCCTCTCGATAGTGTCGACTTCGCTGTGCAAATATTTCACCTTTATACCCGCATTATGCAGGTATTTTGCTAGGTCTTCTGCCATTTTTTTAGTTAGGGTAGTGATGAGTATGCGTTGGTTCTTTTTCACTCGCTCGTTTATTTCCTTCATGACATCATCCACTTGAGTGGCTATCGGTCGCACGTCTATGTAGGGGTCGACCAATCCAGTCGGTCTGATGATCTGCTCTGTAAAGACGCCTTTGGTTTTCTCTAATTCATAGTCACCAGGTGTAGCCGATACAAAGATCACTTGCGGAAACTTCCTCTCAAATTCGTCAAATTTTAAGGGTCTATTGTCATAAGCCGAAGGCAGACGAAAGCCGTATTCCACGAGATTATTTTTACGGGTATAGTCGCCACCATACATAGCCCTCACCTGTGGCACGCTGGCGTGAGACTCGTCTATGATGAGCAAAAAGTCTTTTGGGAAATAGTCAAAGAGGCAATACGGCGGAGCGCCTATCGGCGAATTTGTGAGGTGCCGAGAGTAGTTTTCTATGCCGGAGCAGTAGCCGAGTTCCTTTATCATCTCTATATCGAAGCGGGTTCGCTGCTCTATGCGTTGGGCTTCTATCAGTTTGTTTGCGTCAAAGAAGTAGCGAACTCTTTCATTCATTTCTTTTTCGATATTATCAAGGGCGTCTTGTTTCCGTTCGGGAGACATCACAAAGTGATTTGCGGGATAGATAGGGTAAATATCTACTTCCTCCAAGATATGACCGTTTATGGGGTTTATCCTTTGCATTCGCTCTATCTCATCT
>WRIO01000230.1 GCA_009782695.1 Candidatus Cloacimonadota bacterium | reverse complement strand
TCCCCCTCCCGTAAAATGAATATTTTCTGTGATAAAATCATTACAACCTTGATAGGAAACAGCGGTGGAGACAAAACCCACAGCGGAAACTCGCCAGAAAATAATCGGACTTCGGTATTCTGTCTGCCCCCCCACTAAGTGTTTATCTTTGTATCTGTCTGTTTTTTGTCCTCGCATAAAAGAAGAGCCACCTTGACTTGGGTAGTAATGTAAGGGTCTATCTCCAAAAGTGCAAAGAGACAAGATTTGTGAGGCTATTATGTGGCTACCTATGCAGTAAAAGTATTGAAAATCTTGTTGCCAGGTAACGAACTGAAAATCAGAGACAAGTGCCTTTTCATAAAATAACAGTTTATTTTGATAGGATAAACCTTGCACTGGGAAGTTATTTGGGTATTTTGTGGAATAGTTAAACACTCCTCCGAAGCCTATACTCCGATAAAAACCAGTTGCACCAGCAGGTAAATCATCTGCTAGATATTTAGTATCTATCGTGTTATCATAACCAGAAAAGTCCCAAGCTAAACCGAGGCTGATATTCTGCATAAGGAAGCGTTCTATACTACCTGACAAAATATAATGCTCTGTGCCAAAAGAGACTTCGCCATTTTGGGGTGTATTCCCACCTATTCCCCAATACTCCAGATCATGCTTTTTATACTCTGCCAAAAGGGCTATTTTGCTATGATATTTACGCAAAGGCAAGCGTCCTTTGATAGCAAATTCTTGCTTTTTATCTGCATTTATTTCACCCGTGAGGCGCATGTTAAAATCATTTTGTATGCTTTTTTTCCCCATGATAGATTTTTCAAAGAAGATTAGTGATAGTCCTGCTCCCAGACCTGATTCTGACATATAAGACGCATAAGGTGAACCTGTGATGCCTATCTGAGTGGAATCATTTATAGGGTAAAAAATAGCATATTCTATAGCACTCGCTCCCGCAGCAAGATAGATAAAAAAAATCAGAAAAAAACATTTTCTCTTTGACATAAAAACACTTTTTTTTTTAATGGTTTCAGTGTCAAGAAAAAATGATAGGATGCACAGAACATTATGAAGAATTATAGATATATAGCCATTTTATTTATACTGTTTTTACTCTCATGTGAGGATAGAAGCACCGATCCTGATAGATTCGTGCCCAAACCTACTTTTCACCCGGGTTCAGCCCACTTTACAGCAGCATTTTCTATGCAGATTTTGTGCGAGATGTCTGAAGCTAGCATATTTTACACCACAGACGGTTCTTTGCCTTCAAACCAAAGCACTTTTTACATAGCTCCCATCCAGATAAACGATGTCACCACAGTGAAAGCTATCGCTTATCGACCAGGCTACCGGGCAAGTGAAGTTGCCACTGCGAATTATAGTTTTGACAAGGTTGCCACACCTGAGATCAGCCTCCCAGAAGGTGTGTATTACTCTACACAAGAGGTCTCGATATACTGCTCTACACCTGGAGCTCGCATATATTACACCACCAATCAGGGTGAACCGATAGAACACGATGCATTGCTGTATGAAGAGCCTTTTGTGTTGCCAGGATCCCAGTGCGATGTGAGATATGGAAAGGGAAAAGCGTTCCGAGAAGATGGGTTGCCAAGCCAAACCACTGCTCATCGATACGAATTTCGAACGGCTGCTATGGTCGCTGTGACAGGGGGCTCTTTCTCAGTCTATCCCCACTACAATGTGTCTTTGACAAGCTTTCAGATAAGCAACTATCCAGTTAGTCAAGAAGAATGGGCATCTGTGATGCAGGGAAATCCAAATGGGATAGCAGTTTTCCCTTCTCACTTTGCAGAGCAAGGAAAGCACCCTGTGGAAAGCGTAAGCTGGTATGAAGCTATGTTGTATTGCAATAGACGAAGTGCACAGGAAGGATTGGACTTGGTGTATTCTATAGCAGGAGTGAGCGATCCAAATACGTGGGGAAATGTGCCATGGTGGACCGGATCTGTCTGGGATGATGTGGTGATGGATATGAGTAAAAATGGCTATCGCCTGCCCACAGAAATGGAATGGTATTATGCTGCCAAAGGTGGAAACCAATCTCTGCAATATGTTTATTCTGGCAGTTTTTACGCTGATGAAGTAGCTTGGTTCTCTGAAAATGCAGACTTCTCGACCCATATAGTAGGTGAAAAAAAAGCAAACGAGCTTGGCTTGTATGATATGAGTGGCAATGTGTTTGAATGGTGCTGGGATTGGCATGAACCTGATTTTCCAAATGGAACAGTGTATGACCCTACTGGACCGATGACAGGTGATTTTCGTATCCAAAAAGGAGGTAGCTGGGAACATGATGAAGACAGGTGCGAGATAGTTTTTCGAGGGCGCGCAAACCCACATTACCGCTATCGAACAAATGGCTTTAGAGTGGTGAGAAGGTAGTCGAAGATACACCAGAAAACCTTTTTACGAGGCTATATGAGCAGATACCAATTTTTATAAAGGGGTATTGCTAATTCCTTTCTTTTCAACCATTATTTGATATAAGAAAACAAAACTGTTCAAATCACCGTAAATCAGGCGTTTACGGTGATTTTCTTTTTAGATGGCATGCAAAAACCAGCGTTTTTAAGCGCCTCGGACGGACAAAATCGATGACATATCTGCTCTCCTTAAAAATGTCGCCGAATTGGATGTAACAGAGTTTTATTTCAGGGCCTGACGGACTGATTGTGAAATTTTATGGTTGGTTTTGCATAAATGAAGGCCGATATACTCTATGTCGCAGAAACAGTTGCTATTATTGACAAAGGGTGATTCCAACGCTTTTTCGTCATTGTTTGACGAATACTATCCTCGTTTATATAGCTTCTGCTTAAAATACCTGCATAATTCGGCAGAAGCCGAAGACATAGTTCAGGATACTTTTATCAGGATATGGGAAACCAGGGAAAGAATAGACCCTGCCAGACCATTTATTTCATATCTTATTGCGATTGCGAAGAACAGGATCTATGATTCTATCAAGCAAAAGATAGTGGCGCACAAACACAGGGGTAATATATCGGAAACCATGTGGAGTCAGTTGTACGAAGACGACAGGCCTTTCTGGGACGATATCTTCAAGCTGATGTTTTCTGCGATCGAGCAACTTCCGG
>WRIO01000229.1 GCA_009782695.1 Candidatus Cloacimonadota bacterium | reverse complement strand
GAAAGGTTGGTATTTTTCTAAAACAGAACCGAAAGGTGCTACAGTCAAAATCATTTGAGATATCAGAGGAAAGAACTGTTCAGCAGATCGATTTTGATGTTTTGTTCAAAGACACTGGTTTACAAGTTTTAGAAATAGAGATTACACAAGAGGAAAAAGATATAGCAGTGAGTGGGTTTACAGCCATTCAAGTTTTGGACAATAAAGCTAAGATAGCTATATTGACAGATAGTTTTAGCTGGGATACTCGGGCTTTTAGCAGAATCATAAGCGCTAATGATAGATTCGATAGTGAGCTTTTTTATATAGAAAAAGGTTCACTAAAGCAAAAAGGTAAGAACGTGAAACCTATATGGGGCGAATATGCTGGAATAGCAATATTTACCGATGGATCATTTTTATTAAATTCGAACGACTTAGCTGCTATAAAGAATTTAGTCTTAAATGGTAAAGGACTTTTCTACTTTGGAAATACTGCAAATAGCTTGACGGATGTGTTGCCATCTCGCCCCACTAATATCAAAATACAAAATGAAGGTCAGACGCACTTGACAAATGAGGCATTAGCTTATCAGTTGTTCCGTGATATAGAGCCACATTGGAGCAAACTGCCGCCTGTGGAGTTTTATTATTTGAATCCCAAAGAGCAAGCCACTGTATTAGCTGAAGTGCGGCAACAGCAGCAAATACCGGTTATATTACTAGACAATTATGGAACAGGCAATGTATTACAGATTGCTTTCAATGGTTTTTGGCGTTGGCAATTCGGTTTAGATAGTAAGAGCAATGAGAATTTTGTAAATAATTTAGCACAGTGGATATTCGCAGGCGATTCAAGTAATTTCTATGCCTATACTGATAAAAATGCTTATTATTTAGGAGAAAGAGTCACTGTCAAGCTCGTTGCATTTGATGAAAAGCTCGCCCCCTTGTCACAGTTAAATGCACAGATAAGACTAGAAGATAAAGAGAAAACAGTATTTACAGAGTTTTTGGTGAAACAAAGCGATATATTCGCTGTAAATATACCCGAACTACCAGCAGGAACTTATAAATATACAATAAGAGATGATGTAAATCAGAGAGAAACTACTGGTGAATTTGAAATTTTACAGCAAGACATACAATCTATGCACAAGGGCTTTAATCACAAGCTGTTAGGGGAGATAGCACAAGCTTCTGCAGGGCTAAAATTGACAGGAAAAGATCTAAACTCTTTTAGCTTCCCAAAGGTAGAATCACAAAAAAAATACAAGTTTCATGAAATACCTTTGCATAAAAATGCGTTATTTATAGTAGTGTTATTGTTTAGCTTTACTGCTGAGCTTTATCTACGCAAGAAATGGAAATTATTATGATATGCAGGTTTAGGAGAATAAATGTGTGGAATCATCGCTTATATAGGTAAACGCAACGCTGTGCCGATCTTGATAGAAGGTCTCAAGAGACTAGAATATCGGGGATATGACAGTGCTGGTGTGAGCATCATAAACAAGAAGGGTATGCTGCTGACCTCTAAAAAAGAAGGAAAAATAAATGATCTGGAAAGGTCTATCAGCTGGTCAACAGTCGAAAGCGAAGCGAAAATAGGTATCTCACATACACGCTGGGCTACTCACGGCAGCCCCATTACCATAAACGCACACCCGCACCTAAATCAAAATAATCAAATAGCTGTGGTTCACAATGGTATCATCGAGAACTTCACAAAACTAAAAACTTATTTGACAAAAAAAGGTTATTCCTTTATTTCTGACACAGATACAGAAGTTTTGGTACACTTGATAGATTATTTATACGAAAAGACCAAAAAAACAGAAAACGATTTTTATGACAGTGTGCAAAAAGCGCTCCGCCGGGTAGAAGGCACCTATGGTCTAGCTATCATCTGCCAAGATTTTCCAGACCTTGTCATAGCTGCTCGCAAGGGTAGTCCCTTGATAATAGGTGTGGGGAACGGCGAAAACTTTATCACCTCTGATGTAAATGCTATCATAGTGCATACAAACAAGGTGATTTACCTCCATGACAACGAAATGGTTCGACTAAAAGCAAACGAATACGAAGTCACTACTATAGACAACGAAAGCACAGAACACGAAGTGTCTGTGGTAGATTGGGATATAGATAGCTTTGACAAAGGCGAGTATAGTCACTTTATGCTAAAGGAAATATTTGAGCAGCCTTTATCGACCCTTAATGCCTTTCGTGGCAGGTTATCAGACACTTTATCGACAGCACGATTAGGCGGTTTATCCGACCATATTCACTCACTCCGCAAGGTCAAAAAAATCCATTTAATCGGCTGTGGGACTTCTTGGCACGCTGGTTTGATAGGCAAATATATGATAGAATACCTTGCCCGTGTGCCTGTGGAAGTTGAATACGCCTCTGAATATCGCTATAAAAACCCTATCATAAAAGATGGGACGATAGTTTTCGCTATCAGTCAATCTGGGGAAACCGCAGATACATTAGCTGCCCTGACAGAAGCAAAAGCCAAAGGGGCTTCTGTATTTGGTATCACAAATGTGGTAGGTAGCTCCATAGCCCGTGAATCAGAGGGCGGAGTCTATATCCACGCTGGTTCAGAGATAGGAGTCGCTTCCACCAAAGCCTTCACCTCACAAATAACTGTCCTATTTTTGATAGGGCTTCTTCTCGGTCGAATGAACCATTTGTCCTCTGTGGAAGGAACTGCATTGATACAAGAGCTGCAAACCATACCCGAAAAAATCCAAAAAATATTAGATTCCAACGATAAGATTATCCAGATAGCAGAATACATAAAAGACTCGTCAAATGCCTTGTATTTAGGAAGAGGCTACCTTTACCCTGTGGCTCTGGAGGGTGCATTAAAACTCAAAGAAATTTCTTATATACATGCAGAGGGGTATCCTGCTGCTGAGATGAAGCATGGTCCCATAGCTTTGATAGACGAAAATATGCCTGTGATAGCCTTGTGCCCAAAAGATGTCTTGTATGATAAAGTGATAAACAACCTATCTGAAATAAAGGCTAGGAAAGGTAAGCTAATAGTGATAGCCTCCGAAGCAGATAAACATATCGGCACTATCGCAGACCATGTGATTTATATCCCTGAGACTATACCTGTGCTCAGCCCCTTGCTAA
>WRIO01000228.1 GCA_009782695.1 Candidatus Cloacimonadota bacterium | reverse complement strand
GTAGAGGACGCAGAAGAGACTGAAAAGGAAAAGCGAGATAATGTATATGTTATTCCGGAATTTGTCTTTATGATAGAGACAGAAGACGGCGTTAAGAGTCAAAAGAGTCCGGTACTTGATGTAGAGGATTTTATAGAAATAACCTTAAAAGATGATCATGGAAATCTGATGCCGAATGAGAAGTATGAAGTATATAACATAAAAAATGAAAAGATAGCGGAAGGCAACTTGGATGAAAATGGTTACGCAAAAGTAAGTAAATTAGGATTTAATGTAGTTGATGTTAAATTTCCTGATTTAATCGAAGAGGGTGAGTTCTCGATTTAATATGACAATTATTTGGAGTATATATTGTGGGTATTCTTGATAGTTTATCTAATGTTGGGGAATCAATAAAAACAAAAGCATCTGAAATTTTAGATTCGGCCCGAGAGACTTGGGAAACAGGTAAAAAAAAGGCATCTGAAGTTCAAGATTACTTATCTGAAGAATGGAGAAAGTTTGGTGAAGATAAACTTTATGAAGTTAATGGTGGGGGCGTAGTATTATGGGACAAAAAAAAGTATGAAGAAACTAACCCTAAATGGGAATGGCCCCGTCGAGATGTAGAAGTAGGTGATAAAATAGTCAGGGATCGTGGTAATATAAAGCCATTATGGACAAGACCGCCGGCTCGTGATAAAAGAATCCACAAAATTGATGATTTGAAAGATGGGGGTAGATTTAAAAAAGGCAAATATTTATTTGGCGGGATATATGATAAAAAGGAATATATCATAAGTGAAGTATCAGCTTATTTAAATGGCAAAGGGTGGGTAGATGGTTTCATGTTTTTGATATATGAAGGAATTCAGCAGTATAGAATTGTAAGGCTAAAGAATACATCAAAGTGGATTGACAGAGGACATGAAGTAAAAGAACCGCAAGGAGATAAAGTTTATTTATGGGATAAAGCTTTATATGAGGCAAACCATCTGATGTGGGATTGGCCTTATGAACATATTGGAAATGTTGACGACAAAAACAATAAAGATGCAAATAAAAAGATGTCCAAGCCTGTAGTGGGAAAACATAATATTATGAATTTAGCGGATGAAACTCCATTTGAAATAGGTAATTATTTATATGGTGATAACAATAACAACAAAGAAGGTAATCTTGTATGTGAGATTAGAGTTAAGGTAACTGAAAAAGGAGAAACAGTATGGAAAGAAGGATTTATGTATTTAATATACAAGGGGAGAGAGCAGTATAGGCAACTTATAAAAAATAGAAATGAGAATGGTAAGCAACAAGACAAAGGTCACTTTATTATATCGAACAAAAATGAAAATGTTGCAACAGGAAAAGGCCCTGTTCCGTTTAAACCGGTAACGGATTCAGATGCTCGGGTTACTTCTGTTTTTGGATCTCGATGGGGGAAATTCCATGGCGGGATTGATATAGCAACTTTAAATAAAGATAAAGTTGTAAAAGTTTATGCTGCGTATGATGGGGAAGTTGTATATATTGGGGCTGACCCAAAGAGATCAAGTAAAGAAGGTTATGGATATTATATTATAATAAAAGGCGATAATGGTTATTATCATCTTTATGGCCATCTTAAAGATGGCTCGGCTGTAGTGGGGAGGGAAGATCAGGTTAAAGCAGGAGATGAATTAGCAATAATGGGATATACTGGACACTGTGAGCCGTCTGGCAAAGGTGGCACACATCTTCACTTTGGAATGTCAAAGCAATATGGTAAGGAGAAAGAAATGATAGATCATAGGGAAGGAAAGATTCATAATCCTATAGATGTGCAAAAATTTTATCCTCTTAAAGAATGAATTTAAATAGCTAAAATTTGGAAATGTATCTATGAAAAAAATCTTCTATTTATTATTAGCAATTTGTTTTATATCTGGCTGTGGTAAAAAAATTACTATCTATGTAGGTGGATATAAAGTAGTTAAAGAAAAGAGAGGCCAAGCAACATATTGGAAAAATGGTAAAGAGGTTGTTTTAACTGATGGAAAACATAGTGCGAGTGTTCAGTCTATATATATAGATGATAAAGATATTTATGCTGCTGTCGATGAAAGAGATTTTAAAGCAAAGTACTGGATGAATGGAAAATTTTTTAACTTACCGGTTGATAATGAAAGATCATTAGCTTTGTCAATATTTGTAACAAATACAGATGTATATATAGCAGGGATTGATGGATTTAATAAACCTGTATATTGGAAAAATAATAAGAAAGTAATACTTCCGGTATGTTCGGAATGTGACGGTTCATCGTCAAGTGCAATATATGTATCAGGAAATGATGTATATGTTGCAGGCTCAGATGGCAGTTCATATGGTAGTAGAGCAGTATATTGGAAAAATGGCAAAGCGTTTCACTTGACTGATAATGACGAATATATGCTAAAGGCTCATTCTATATTTGTTGTCGGTAGTGATGTTCATATAGTTGGAAGTGGAGAAGGTCAAAGAGAATTCTTTGTAATTAAGTATTGGAAAAATGACAGAGAAATTGACATTACTGACGGTAGTAAACCGGCATTAGGAAATTCAGTATTTGTTTCAAACAATGATGTCTATATAGCCGGATATGAAGGAGATCAAGCAAAATATTGGAAGAACGGCAAAGGAATATATCTTAGTGAAGGTACGGAAGCAAACGCAATATTTGTTTTAGGTGATGACGTATATGTTGCCGGATATTCAGGAGAACCTGGGCAATCTGAAAAGACGATTGCTAAGTATTGGAAAAATGGCGTAGCAGTAAATCTTACAGATGGAACACATAGTGCTTTTGCCAGATCAATTTTTGTAGTTGAGGAGAAATAGTGTATCCGTAATACTACCGTACCCTGTCACTACCTACTCCATTCTAAACAAAACGGTTCCTTAATAGAAAATTTTTTAGAACAAAGCCAAAGAAATTCTATATCGATGTATCCGTCAAAACACCCGTATCTTGTGCTAAATGAAGAAATAGAATAACCTTTGGGAAAATTCCCCCCGGAGGTAATTATGTATTACAGCAAAGACGAAAAAGCTATATGGCTGGAAGATTGGAAGCACAGCGGCAAGAAAGCCTGGGCTTACGCGAAAGAGAACGGGCTTGCTCTAGAAACAGAGGTAGGGAGA
>WRIO01000227.1 GCA_009782695.1 Candidatus Cloacimonadota bacterium | reverse complement strand
TTTGCCTTTACTGGATCTATATTCTCGCTAGCTATACTGGGTCTGACATTTGGAACTATGTGCAGATTATACTTGTTTGCTAAAACTAACTTTATAAAATCTACTACTTGTTTATTGCCTGCAAAAACAAGTGGAATTTTTTGGTCATCAGCGAATTTCTGCTGTATATTTGCTATTTTTAGTATCTCAGCCAAACGATAAACACTAAAAAGAGCCCCGTTGTCAACCCCACCACAAAACAAGATGATGTCAGGATGTGCTTTATTTAAGCTTTCCACCTTTTCACTACTCGATTTTCCATCATCTATCGATATACAGTCGAGGAGCACTCCTCCCACACCATAAGCAGCTCTTGTAGCCGACATTACAGAATCTGCAGCTGTCAACCCTACTACAAATATTTGCAATCCACCACCGGCACTACTTGTAGATAGGTAGTCGAAATCATCGCAAAATATCAGCTGTTCTCTGTCTGATAATATCTTTGTCGCGGTTCGTGATTCTAACTTTGTGATAGCCTCAACTATCCCTATTTTTACATCTTCAAAAGGTTTTTCTACCGATGTCGGAGCTACTGAATAATCTATCAGCTTGTATGAGCTATTCTCTCTTGTCAAGTATAGCGCTTTGGTGGTTGTGCTACCTATATCTGTGATGATTATGTTCTTGAAACGCATATAAAATCGGATATAATAAACTCCTATACTCTTTAACAGACTTACCTTTTTCCAGCTTTAACCATGCAACATCTCGATAAAGCTCTCTATACGGAGCTTTGTGCGAGAGTCTATTCTGCTGGGTTGGTCTCCCTCTATTTGAATCATGGGAATATCTATGTGCTTTTTGAGGCTTATAAAATCTAGCTGTCTGTGGCAAAAAGACTGGGTGTAGCAGATTAGTCCGTCTATTTTTCTCTCTACGATAGCGAGTCGAATATCCTCAATCCTGGTAAAAATATCATAAGGGTAGGTAAATCTCAAGTATTGGGCGACGATGTCTCTTTCCAGATAGTACATGCTAAACTGCCTCTGCACTTCATTGTAAACCACGCGGGCGCTGTTCTCTTCGATAAAAGAGTAAATATTCTCGATGATAGGTGGAACGCCTACAAACCCGAGTCTGACTGCACTTTGAGAGCTTTCTCTTCTTCCAGCTAGCTCTAAAAATCTGTCCAAATCACTTTCATAAACCGAAAAATCTCCATTGAAATCTGTCGAATTCACTAACCATGTGTGATTTTCTGCTGAGGTTACTTGATTTGTCTGATAAGTCATCTTGTCTAACAAGATCAGCTTTTCCCTGATTTTGTCTAGCTGGAGCTTTATACTATTTGTTTGCTTGCGAGATACCCCAAAATACTTCTCAAAACGAATAATTTCTTTTTCCAAAGTAGCTGCATCCCTGTCCCATGGGTAAGAAAATGGTAATACAGCCACACCTTCATCTTGCAGGATAGACATCAAAGAATGTGTGTTCGAGCAGTCACCTTGCACTATGCCGATCACCATATCTATCTTTTGCTCTTTTATAGCTGCATACATACCTTTTATCCACGCACAAATATTTCGTGGAAAACCAAATAATTCTGCATTTTTAACCAGTTTCGAGGGATGGGTGTTTATGAATACATTATTCAAATCGACAGGAGTGTGCCCAGCAGCGAAGATAACCTCCACAGGCAGCGAAGTGGTAAAACCTATTCTCATCTGGCTTACTCCTCCTCTATCATATTTAAATACTCATTTTCCAAAATATCTCGCCGGTTTTTACTATCAAAAATCTCTTTCTGCAGTGCTGCTATCTCTTTATTTGTCATACTGATGTTATCTTGTTTTGTATAAAAAGCCGGGTCAGAAAACTTCTGTTGTAGCTGATAAATAGTAGCTTCATTGTCTGTGATCTTAGCAGTTAAACTGTCTATCTCTTGCAACTTTTGGTTCAGCTGGTATGCATTCGGCTTTTTTACCCTGCTCGTTTTTGGGTTTATCTTGTCGTCAGATTTTCTTTTATTCTCTTTTTGATAAGGTCGCAGACTGTCCAAAACCACATCAAAACTCTCCTGTGAAGCTTTGATATCCTTATCTTTAAACACCCAGTAATGATCGGTGATAGCCTGCAAAAAATACCTATCGTGAGACACTATGATTAGCGTGCCATCATAATCTTTCAATGCCTGTTCCAAAGACTTTATCATAGAGATATCCAGATGGTTCGTAGGTTCATCTAATATCAACAAATTCGGCTTTTCATGGATTAATTGTGCTAGTAGCAAACGCGATTTTTCCCCACCACTGAGGCTTCCGACCCGCTGTTCTATGCTATCCGTATAAAAACCAAAGCGAGCCAAATAGGTCATCACATAGCCGAATGTCTCGCCGGGAACCATATTCCAAATAGTCTCAAGCACAGTGATATCTTCGTTTAAATCCACATGCAATTGATCATAATACCCCACAGAAAGACTGTATCCTGTCCACAGCTCACCCGATAAAGGTTTTAGATCATCGTTTAGTATTTTTAGCAGGGTTGTTTTACCACTGCCGTTTGCCCCGACAAAGCAAATCTTGTCTCGATAATGTATATCTAAATGTAGGTTTTCTAATAATACATTGTCAGCAAAGCCCACATTTAAGCCTCTCAGACGATAAATATCATTACCACTGCGGCTTGCTTTCTCTATCTTTATTTTTATCTCGTGAGATTTCGGTTGCAGCTCTATCCTGTCAAGCTTATTTAACATTTTTATTCGTGATTTTGCCCTGTTTGCAGTGGAGTCACGAACTATATTTTTAGCTATAAAGTCCTCTGTCTCCTTTATCAGTTTCTGCTGCTGGTTATACTGCTTTTCGAGGACTTTTTCTCGCTCTATTACTTGCATTTCATAGCCTGTATAGTTCCCCGAATACAGCTCAACTTTGCCATTTCGTAGCTCATAAATCTTATTTACAGTCTGGTCAAGCAGATACCTATCGTGGGACACTATCAGATACCCGCCTTCATAATTTTTTAGGTAAGTGATAAACCAATCCACCGTGACTAAATCGAGGTGGTTCGTGGGCTCATCAAAGAGGACAAAGTCATATTTGTTTAGTAGTATTCTTATCAGCCTGATTCGTGTCTTTTCACCACCGCTGAAGTCATTTATCGGGCGAAAAAAGTCCT
>WRIO01000226.1 GCA_009782695.1 Candidatus Cloacimonadota bacterium | reverse complement strand
TACTACGGCGGGAGTAATAGTTGGTTTGACAAACAATACGAACCCTTCATTTAGTTACAGAGGCACAGCAGACGGCACAAATATGGTCTCTTTCTCCCGTGTTCCGGGTGGCACATACACACTTGCTATCACAGCACGACCACTCGGCTTTGCTAATCACCTTGATGAAAATGTGACCATCACAGGAGACAGTCAAATAATATTTGTAGAGCTAGTGGCAAGCGGTGTAGTGCTGGAGGAAGGCTTCGAAAACACAACTGGTTATACTCTTCCTCTCGGCTGGACAAAAGAGGGACTGCTAGGCGCTTACGGTTGGAGGACTATCACCCCGTCACATTACGACTACACTTATCCTGAAGGAGTAGAATTAAACGCTATCGCCACACCCCATGAGGGAGAGAGAATGGGATTTCGCGGATGGCCCTACACAACACCTGCAAACTGGCTTTTTACTAGTGGCTTTTACCTACACGCAACTCCTGATTATCCTGCTACAGTGTCCTTCTATTACATGGCTCCGGGCTGGATAAATTACGGTGAGAGCGACGATTTTGAAGTGAGAATAGGTCAAACTGCAACCTCTACTGGTATGGCAGATGCCCCTGTGGTTTTCTCTCAAACAGGGATAATGCACCCAGGGCCTACCACTTACAACACATGGAGCTACGCAGAATACGCATTCCAACCACTCACCACAGGCACATATTACCTCGCTTTCCACGATATGACTATAGCTGACCAAGGTTTCTTTATCGTCATCGATGATGTCGAAGTAGCCCAGCAGCCCATGCCTGATGTCGATGAAAACAACCCTGAGATAAATCTTCCGAAAGCAACTGCTCTGAAAGGTAACTTCCCGAATCCCTTCAACCCCACTACAAGTATTGTCTTTGACCTGGCAAAAGATGGAAATGTAAAAATTGAGATTTTTAATCTGAAAGGTCAAAAAGTAACGACCATAACAGATAAAAATCACAAAGCAGGCTCATATACAGTAGTATGGGACGGAACAGACGACTATCGCTCTTCTGTGTCTTCTGGAGTCTATTTTTACAGGTTCACTACAGATGAGATGACAGTGGCAAGAAAAATGATACTCCTAAAATAAAACAGTTCCCACTCCCTTGTGAGTTCGAAACTGCAAAAAAGCGGGACAAGTAATATACTCGTCCCGCTTTTTTTAATGAATTAGTTCTGATGTTCCTTATAAAAACATATAAACAACCCAATAACTTGCATCTTTATCTTTTACCGAAAGTGATAAAAGACTTCCACAATTACTTGACAAAAATAGGGCTTTTTTATTTTATGGTTTTAAGGACTAAAAATGGAATTTATTGAAGTGATAAAAGGGCGGTATAGTTGCCGTAATTATTTGTCTGACCCGATAAAAGAAGAGGTACTCGGCGATATCATAACTGCTGGTTTATCAGCTCCATCAGCTCAAAATAGACAGCCGTGGCGCTATATAGTGGTCACCGACAAAGAGCTGATAAAAAAGATAGCTTTTCACAGCTTGGTTGGTACAGTAAACTACTTTATAAAAGACGCACCTGTGGTGATAGTTGCGTGTGCAGATATCGACAAATCACTGCGTTTCAACGGACAAGAGTATTACCTAGTGGATGTGGCTATCTCATTTCAACAAATGATGCTGGCAGGTTGGAATCACGGCATCGGCTCGTGTTGGCTTGCCGCCTTTGATGAAAAAGCATTAAAAAAGATGTTAGAGCTACCCTCAAATATCAGAGTGGTAGGTATCAGCCCTTTTGGTTACCCAAAGGGAAAAAATTTATACACAAGAACAGTCAGTTTTTTTGCAGGGATAAAAGCAGATAAAGACAAAACAAATAAAGTGACTTATAGATAAAAAGGAGTAGAAATGAACGAATTTACAAACCCGATAGATAGTATCGAAAAGAAGGCATTGACCAGAGAATTTATACTTATGTTACCCAAAACGGACTTGCATGTCCATTTAGACGGGTCTATGCGATATGACACCATCTTTGATTTAGCAAAAAAGCAGAAGGTGGAGCTACCAGCCAAGATGGAGCCTGAGCTGAAAAAATTAGTCGCCTGTGACGGTGCTTGCAAGAGCTTGGAGGAGTATTTAGTTGGGTTTGGCGTCACTCTATCTGTTTTGCAAGAAGAAGAGGCTTTATACCGAGCTGCCTTTGAGCTCGCAGAAGATGCAGCAGCCGAGAATATACGCTATATGGAGGTGCGATATTCGCCGATTTTGCACACTAATAAAGGTTTACGGCTTACTCAGATTTCAGACACTGTGATCAAGGGATTGCAAGATGCAGAAAAGAAGTTCAATATCAAAACAGGCGTGATCATCTGCGGTATTCGGAATATGGATCCCATCAATTCTATCAGATTAGCAGAGCTTGCCATAGCCTACAAAAACAAAGGGGTCGTTGGGTTTGACCTAGCAGGAGCAGAAGACAGTAATCCCGCTATTTTGCATAAAGAAGCCTTTGATTTAGCCTTGCGAAACAATCTAAACATCACTATCCATGCAGGTGAGGCTTATGGACCAGAAAGCATAGCACAGGCTATCCACAGCTGCGGCACCCATAGGATAGGTCACGGAACAAAGCTTCGCGAGGACGGCGACCTGCTAAACTATGTGAACAATCACCGAATCCCACTAGAAATCTGTATCAAGAGTAATTATCACACAAAAGCAGTGTCGAGCATAGCACTCCATCCTCTGCCATTTTATCTCGATTATGGACTGCGAGTAACCATAAACACAGACAATCGAATGATTTCCGATACCACTATCACCGACGAATTTATGATAGCCATAGAGCAACACGGACTGTCTTATGCAGAGGTCAAAAATATCATCATAAATGGTTTTAAATCTGCATTTGTGAATTATAAAGAAAGAGTGACACTACTAAACTCTGCCCTGGTAGAAATGGAAAATATAGAGGAAGAGGTTCTCCAAAAGAAAATAGGGATAGAAGAAACGATTTAAGCGTTATAGCAACCAAAATTCGTTGTTTTTACTATAAATTTTATCCTATCTGTTCGTTAGCGGGAATGACAATGGTTTTAGAAGGTCACTAGCACTACAAAAATTCGATTGACAAAAACTCATAGATTCTAAAATCTGTCACTCATAAAAAAATAACCATATTATAATATATAA
>WRIO01000225.1 GCA_009782695.1 Candidatus Cloacimonadota bacterium | reverse complement strand
TATATTTTGTCAAGTCTTTTCTGATAATTTTGATAAAAATATCTACCTATTATTTCTCCCATACTTCATAGGGCTTACAAAACGATATTTCAAGCAGTATAAAGGCGGGTGTCTCTGGAAAAATGAGAAGTAGTTGCGCTATCTTGCTGTGAAAAAAAAACTAAAAATAAAAAAGTAATTGACGAAAAGAAGCTGTATTTATTTCGTGGTAACAGTAAGATTTTTTATCATCTAATATCTGCAAGCGATGTAAAACATTATTTCTTGCTGCTTTTCTGATAGCTAATAAATCTTACAGTTTGTAGTGTTTGCTTAGGAATTATATGTTATGAACAAAAATGCTTTGACCAGTTTTCAGACTGAGCTAAAAACTGATCTGGATAGCTATACAAAAGAACTTTTGCAAAAGTATCCTGCCGAAGATTTGATAAAAATCGACCTGCATTGTCACGATTGTAACAGCAATGAACCAGATGAATTGCTCGGTCGCATACTCAATGTACCCGAGACCTGGATTTCGACGAAAAGAGTGCTCGAAGAGCTAAAAAAGAACGGCTGCACAGCCTACACCATCACAAATCACAATAATGCCCGTTCTTGCTATGAGCAGCAAGCTCAAAATAAAGATATACTGACAGCCGCAGAGTTCAGTTGCTGGGTGCCAGATGACAATATCGGTATCCATGTGCTTGCCTATGGTTTTACACAAGAGCAGGAAATCAAGCTAAATAAATTGCGCAAAAATGTGTTTCATTTTCAGCAGTTCACCTGTGAAAACGACATCCCAACTATCTGGGCACACCCGCTTTATCATTATGCTACAGGGACTATGCCCCCTGCTGAATTTTTCGATAAAATGCTCCTGATTTTCGAGCGTTTTGAGATGCTAAATGGTCAGAGGGACACATGGCAAAATATGCTAGTGAAAGAATGGATAACCTCTGTCACACCAGCAAAAATCGACCAGCTCTCACAAAAATATGGCATAGACCCTTCTATCTATTGTCGTGATATTTACAAAAAGTCACTTTCTGGCGGCTCAGACAGTCACACAGGCTTTTTTTCTGGTTTGACTGGCACACATCTATATATACCAGATTTGCAAAAAAGATTAAAAACTACCCCTTTATCTTTGCTATCGTTGGAAGCTGTCAAAAGAGGGGATATGATACCTTTTGGCTCACATCACAATTCCGAGAAATTGACCATAGCTCTGCTCGATTATGTGTGTCAGATAGCGTTGAATTACAAAGACCCAGGCTTGATGAGGTTGCTGTTGCACAAAGGAAAAATGACTCAAAAAGTGCTCGCCATGGTAGCTTCAAACGCCTTTGCCGAAGTACAGCTACATAAAGTCACTATTTCCTTTATCAATATCTTTCACAATTGTATGCTGGGCAAGCCACCTTCCTTTTTAAAGAAATATATAGTCTCCACAGCCTACAAACCTATCTTTGACGAGGTGGTCAAGATGTCCAGAGACTACCATCAAGCCAAAAACCCGATAGTAGAGGAGTATTACCACTCTATTTGTCAGATAAACAAGCATTTAAATGAAGTTCTATTTGCTCGCTTGCAGAAAAAGCTTGCCAAAGCAAAATGGGTAAAGCAATTAAAGGCAGCCTCTGACCTGGAAAGGATAGTCGGTAAATTAGAGTTGCCTAGCCGAATCAGGGCTTATACAGACAAAAAAGAAGGAAATAAAAACAGTATAAACATAAGTGAATTGTTGGACGGGCTCACATTTCCTTTCTTTGCCTCACTGCTAGTATTATCTGCACATTTTACAGGAGCAAGAGTCTTATACAACACTCGTCCTTTTCTAAAACAGTTTTCTGATACGCTCGGCAAATACCAGCATCCAGTGCGGGCATTGTGGTTGACCGATACCTTTGTTGACAAAAATGGAGTGTCTGTGTCATTACATGCTATGTTGCACGAGATTCGGACACGAAACCTGCCTATCGATATGCTTGTTTGCAGCGATACTTTGGAGAGCGAAGACCACCTCATCGTGGTCAAACCTATCGTGCAGTTTAGTATACCTCTATATGCAGAGCAGGCTATGCGTATCCCGAACCTCGTGGAGATACATAACTACTTCCAGCAGGGTGACTATGACCGTGTAATCTGCTCCACAGAAGGCGTGATGGGCTTGATGGCACTGTATTTAAAAAACGCCTATTCTGTGCCCGCATACTTCTATATTCACACCGACTGGGTTATGTTTTGCCGAAAAGTCCTCAATTTTGACAGAACTAATCAAAGCCGAATCAGAAGGATACTCCGCACTTTTTACGGTGCTTTTGACAAGGTATTTGTGCTAAATACTGACCAACAAAAATGGCTCACCAGCAGAGAGATGAATTTCCCAGAGGACAAAGTGTGCTTGACCGCTCACTGGACAGACCCGTTGTTTATGCTAAAAAAAGAGACCAGAATGAAAATATTAGGCATAGAAAACCACCGCCCACTGATGCTATATGTGGGTAGAATTAGCAAAGAAAAAGGGGTGCTAGACCTACCTGATATTTATCGGACAGTTCGAAAACAGCACCCGGAAGTCGCTTTGCTAGTTGTCGGGCGTGGTCCTGCCTCAGCTGAATTAAAAGCAGCACTCCCGGAAGTGCAATATTTAGACTGGGTGGAACACGAGAAACTGCCTGCTGTCTATTCTGTGGCAGATATACTGGTCTTTCCTTCGAAATTTGACACCTTTGCCTGTGTGGTTCTCGAGAGCCTCTGTTGTGGTCTGCCTGTGATAGCTTATAGCACCAAGGGACCAAAAGACATCATAGTAGATGATATGTGTGGCTATTTGGTGAAAACAAAAGAGCAAATGATAAATAAATTGAACGCCTATTTTGATGACCCTGAGCTGATGAAACAGCTCAAAAAAGCAGCCGAGGAGAGAGCAAAAGATTATCATGTAGATAAGATTTTAGCCACATTCCTAAAAGATATAGATTTGGATAATTATTTGTAGCGGAGAGCCTCCGTCTCTCCATAGGTTGACGGGGTGTGGGATAAAAATACCCGTAGGGAACGATGCCTAGCGAAGCGAACATCGTTCCGTAATATCCGTGCGCAGGACACCGCTTTTTTCCCCGCTCCTGCGGAGAGGGGTGTCAACGGAGTTGACGGGGTGTGGGATAAAAATACCCGTAGGGAA
>WRIO01000224.1 GCA_009782695.1 Candidatus Cloacimonadota bacterium | reverse complement strand
TTGGTGTCCTTCGGACGGATGGATATTTTTAACCACCCCGTCCGCTAAAGCGTCCAGCCCTCCCAATTGGAGGGGAATTAAATGGTGTGCTACGCACAATACAAGACTGTTGCATAGTCAGTTTAAACAAATAATAAATACTCTATAATTTTTTGAATTTTTATTTTAAAAAGTCATAAATATATTGTAACATTTTGTAAATTATACAGTTACATCTATAAACACTTGATTTGGAGAAATATATGGACAGAAATTCACTTACATTTACAGATAACGAAATACAAGAGCAATTAAAAAGCTCTAATCATCTTTTAACAATAATCGACGAAATAGTAGATTGGTCTCGTATCAGAGTTTTCTTACAACCAACAGACAGTAGGAATAAAAGCCATTATGGCCGTGATTGTTACAACCCAGAATCTATATTAAGGGTTTTGATAATTAAGGAGTTGTATTGTTTATCTGATCGTCAAACCGAAGAGAACATTAGGTATAACATTCTTTATAAGTGGTTTTGTAAATTTAGTTTTAATGCTCCTGTTCCAGACCATGCAACGATATGCCGTTGGCGTGAGCGTTTTATTCAACATAATATTTTTGAGAAAATATTCAAAGATTTTTATTTGCAATTAAATGAAAAGGGATATGGTATTAAAAAAGGCACTGTCATCGATGCAACCATAGTAAAATCAGTGGCTCGTCCAAGGAAAACATCCATAATAGATATAAATAAATCAGCAGATGAAAGTGCTGGCGAATCCGAAGTAACAGTTACCACAGAGACTTCTAAAGACCCTGATGCTACATATAAGATAAAAGGTAAAAAAATAGATTATGGCTATCAGGTAACGGCAGCTACAGATGAGAATGGAGTTATAATGTATTTAGACACTACCCCTGCAAATGAATATGAGGGAAGTCAATTACCTAAGATCATAAAAGAGATTAAACCTACTGCAGGAACTACCGTATACGCTGATAAAGGATATTCCTCAGCAATAAATAGAGAATGCGTAACAACAAACAAATTAAAGGACGGCATTATGATAAAGAAGGCTAAAAACAAAGATATGACAGAGGAAGATAAAGAGCATAATAAAGCGATTTCAGAGAAAAGATACGTTGTAGAACGAGCCTTTGGCACAATGAAACGAAGACTTAATTTCGCCCGATCTATATACTTTGGTTTAAGGCGCACTTATAACCGCAATTTATTTATAGGGTTTATTCATAATCTGTTGCGAGCCCCAAATTTGCCCAGGGAGAGTTGCGTCCAAAGTTAAAAAAATATAAAAAAAGATTAAAAGCTTGTTAAAAGGGTAAATAATTAGATAATATATATCAAAAAAGAGGTGGTAATAGACCAAAATGTTGTAAAAAATTAAAAAATAAAACTATCTCGTAAAAAAAATATTGATTTTTTAAGATAGCTTTAAAGTTTAATGTAATATGCAACAGTCTTTATTCAAATTATAAATAGTGGTGTTCATCGCACGGATGAAGATTTTAACCACCCCGTCCGCCAACTTCGTTGGTAATTACAAATGACAAAATACCAATGATTTGTAACTTGTCCTTTGTCACTTGTCATTAATTATAATCCACCCCTCCAAATTTGAGGGGAATTACTTTCCCCACAAAAAAAAACTCGCCTTTTGGAAAAGGCGAGTTTGTGTATACTTTATTTTTTATTTGAAGTCGTCGAAATCACCATCGTCGAAACTATCGAGTGGTAATAAATTTTCTGGTTTTACTTCATAACCAGCGGGTTTTTGGGGAGCAGAATTGTTTCTTTTGTTGGTCGGAGGTGTGGGTGGTGGTTTGGGTCTGCTTGAGCGTTCTATTCTTCTTTGTCCAGTTCTTGATAGAGCAAAAGAGTTGACCATTTCTTTTAGTTCAGCTGCTTGACTAGTGAGCTCTTCAGAGGCAGAAGCTGACTCTTCGGCGTTGGCAGCGTTTTGCTGGGTGGTTCTGTTCATATCTTGGATACCAGTAGATATTTGGTTTACACCGTGTGCTTGTTCGTCACTGGAAGCAGATATTTCGTTCACAATAGATTTTACTTTATTGAACTGTTCTTTCATTTCTTGGAAGGAATTGGTAACTTGTTCGACTATATTTGAACCGACTGTGGAGTTTTTGCCTGCTTCTTCTATCAGTGAATTTGTATTTTTAGCTGCTTCGGCACTTCGCAGGGCAAGATTTTTCACCTCTTCTGCGACCACAGCAAAGCCTTTACCTGCATCGCCAGCATGGGCTGCTTCCACAGCAGCGTTTAGGGCGAGTAAGTTTGTCTGGAAGGCTATTTCATCTATATTTTTGATGATTTTAGCGGTCTCTTGGCTACTGCGGAGTATAGACTCCATAGCTTTATTCATTTTCTCCATAGCTTCGTTTCCAGAATCGACTGCTTTTACAGCAAGTTCTGCGAGCTTTAGTCCAGATTTTGCATTATCAGCATTGCCACCGGTGAGGGAGTTTATCTGTTCGAGTGAAGCAGATATTTCTTCGAGTGAGCTAGCTTGTTCGCTAGTTGCTTCTGCTAGCACTTGTGAGCCAGAGGATATTTCACCAGAAGCAGAAGAAATCTGATCGACAGCCATATCGACTTGCATCAACGATTCATCTAGATTTGATACAGCAGTATTCATATCTTCGCTAAACACTAATAAATCACCTTTATATGAGCCAGAAATCCTGGCAGTAAGGTCTTTGTTGGCAACCTTTTTCATCACATTCATTGCTTCGTTCATAGGTATGGTCACCGCATCGAGCGTGCCATTAAATCCGTCCATAATTTCTTGGAATTTGCCTTGATGTTTGCTAGCATCAGCTCTGGATTGCAGCTTGCCATCGATAGCTTTGTGCGATATATCATAGACATCGTCATATAAACGCCTGATACTATTTACCATCGTGTTCATCGCTTCGGAGAGCATACCCAGCTCGTCTTTACTATCGATATCCACGCTGACATCTATATTGCCTTTTGAGATTGAAGTAGCTACTTCTAAACACTTTGCCACTGGGGCAGTGATAGATCTAGTGATAAAAATAGCCAGTATAATGCCTAAAAGGATACCGATACCAGAAACAGTTACCCCTAATTTCATACTGAGATTTAGGTTTCTGGTTACTTTTTGGGCTAGCACTGTTACTGTCTCTGCGTTGTATTCTAGCA
>WRIO01000223.1 GCA_009782695.1 Candidatus Cloacimonadota bacterium | reverse complement strand
TGCATCGAGACCTGACAAACCAAGATTTTTCTGTTTAGCGCCAAAATCAAAAGCGAAGCTGATACCTCTCCCCTTTACATCTTGCACATTGCCAGGAGCACCCGACGGTGCTAGATCACTATAAATTATCTTGAAGGTCAGCCCCATACCTAAATTATCTGAATATTGATAAGCATAAGTGCCTGCAAATGCCACTTCAAAAGAAGAGAAGGTTCCCAAAGGTTGTCCTTGTTCGTTTACTCGTTCCTGCTCTCCATAAGTGAGAAATATTATATGAAAGCCCAGATTACCCAACAAAGCTTCATTGTAATTGTTCCATGAAATATATTCTATATACATATCGTCTATACCGGGAACATCACCCAGCCAGTTAGAGTGCATCAAAGCTAACTGATTACTTCTATTAAACGCCATAGCCCCTGGATTCCACCACCCTGCAAAGCCATCATCTACTTGGGCTACATAAGCCTGACCCATTGCGCCCGCACGGGAGCCTTGTTCTATCAATAAAAACAGACAAGCTGCTTGAGATATACCATACACTAGAATAGGACTAACCAAGAGAATAGCTAATATAAATAGCTTGATAATCTTCTGAGAAAAGAAATGCATTAAATGCCTCCATCAAATCGTATAAATTGATTTTGAAAAGAAGTAATAAAAGTATGGTGCCGAAGGCCGGACTCGAACCGGCATGAGCTTGCACTCGGTGGATTTTGAGTCCACTGCGTCTACCTATTTCACCACTTCGGCTAGTAGAATAATATACCATCTTTTTTTATCGGCTATTTTTGTCAAGCAAAAACGGACCTTAATATCTTTTTGGAAATCAAATTTTATAAAAATAACACAAAGGTTATTTATGTGTTACATTTTTTTTGAATTATCTTTTTAAACTCTTAAATTCGTATTTCTAGAAAGCTTGTGTAGGCATAAAAGATAAAAATTGTTATAGAGAGCCCGGACTAGCACTTGTTCTACAGAGTTTTAAAATCTTTTATAGGGAAAATAACTTTTGGAAAATAATCATGATAAAAAATTTATAATATAAGATAAAACATAACTTTATATTAAAGGACAAGCAAAAACGCTTGGACTAGGTCAGACATTGTCCAAGCGTTATTGCTTTCTCCCTGTTTATCTCTTTTGTTTATAAGCAATTACAAATTCTCACATCCAAAAGATTGTTTAACTCTATTAAGCATATCTCTAACTTCGTTCTATATAGTTTGTTATGACAAAAATCTTTAGGGGTATATGGAAAATGTTATTGAGAAAGGCAAGCACTCCATAGCCCTGTTAGGGACACATAAGGGAAAAACAAAAAACCTCCACAGTTATTTATTAAAACTAGGGTGGAGGTGTTTTCTGTTATGTTCTATAATGGTGATTAGTTCACTTTAAAGCGAACGTCTCCTTTTTCAAAGAAATCGACTATTTGCCTAGCTGCTGCCAGTCCAGCATTGATATTTGCCTCTTCTGTTTGGGCACCCATTTTCTTGGGTGTGGCATAATACCTATCACCAAACTCTTTAAATTTGTCATGAGCTTCTGGCATCACATCTGTAGCATATCTGAAGTCCTTCCTTTCTGACATTATTCTCAATAAGGATTCTTCGCAGATTACTTCCACACGAGCAGTGTTTATCAGTGTAGCTCCCGCAGGCATCAAAGATAATAAACCATAATTTATCGATTTTGTAGTTTCTTTGGTTTTGGGTATATGTAGCGAGACATAATCACATGTTTTGTATAATTCTACTATATCTTTTACTATATGGACATTGTCTTTTTTCATATCCTCTATCTTTTCTGCAGAGGTGTCAAAGGCAAAAACTTCCATACCAAAACCTTTGGCTATCTTTGCCACCAAACGTCCGACATTACCATAAGCATGGATGCCTAACTTCTTTCCTTGCAATTCTGTCCCTGATTTGCCATTAAATTGACCACGGGCGATATATACCATCATACCGAAAACTAGTTCAGCTACGGCATTTGAATTCTGCCCAGGTGTATTCATAGCTACCACACCCTTTTCTTTGGCTATATCGACCTTGATATTGTCTGTCCCAGCTCCAGCTCTCACAACTATTTTCAAGCTATCAGCTGCTTCCAAGACTTCTTTGTCAACCTCGTCGGACCTGATGATCAAGGCGTCCACGCCCTTTACTGCACCTAAAAAATCAGCTTTTGATTTGTAGTTTTCCAGCTTAACCAGCTCATATTTGGCATCGGCAAATATGCTCTCGATACCCTTTACTGCAACAGCGGCAAAAGCCTTCTCAGTGGCTAATAATACTCTCTTTGACATAATAAATTCCTTTATTTTCTATTTATTTATTTAAACCAAAAAATATATATCTACTTTTTTGTCAAGTGAAAAAACTCTCGAGGAAATAAAGTCATAAAAATAGCGAGATTATTCTATAATAGCAGGAAATCTTTGGATTAGCTATGAAATGGGCTGGAAAAAGTTTGAAATATGGCTATTAAAAAAGGGAAAACTATTTCAACTAGTAAAGACATAGAGCTCTGCTACTCTTTTACTAGGTTTTCAATCCATAATTGGCTAAAAAACACAATGCAAAAAAACACTTGACAAAAAAACTATGTTATAAAAAAATAGCACTTGAGTTATTATATACAAAATAAATGTAAATTGAATATAAAAATAAATAATATTAGGAGGTACCATGAGAGTCTTAAAAAGGATTATCTTGGTCGCAATATTAGGACTATCGTTCCTATTAGTTGCATGTGGTCCAAAGCCACCGACAATAACTAAACAGAACTGGGATACTGCGAAAAATGAAGCGGATAGCATCGATGCTAGAGTCACAGGTTTGAGAGCTCAGAAGAGTAGATTAGAAGCAGAACTCAACGCAAAGACAGCGAAATTAGAAGCATTATTAGAGATGGAAAAGGAATAAGGAGAGAGTAATGAGAAAGAAACTACAAATAATAATACTATTAGTCATTTTCCTGACCCCTGTTTTCTTATGTGCATTTGATTATCTATCAAGTGAACAATACAGAAGACTGTCTGGTAATGAAAGAGCTAGATATTTAGAGCAGCTTAGAACAGAGTATGATTCTTTATTATCAAGAAAAGTTCTGGGTGATTTAGAAGCAGAAAGATTAGAACTCGATATAGCAGAACTGCAAGCAAGGATAGCAG
>WRIO01000222.1 GCA_009782695.1 Candidatus Cloacimonadota bacterium | reverse complement strand
CTCGCCTTGACCAAGATGCTTTTCGGATATATTTAGCCGATGAAAAAAGAGACATCACGAATAAGTATAATCCGTAATAAATGACTAACTGTGTTTCCTCAACCTCTTTTAATCTGTGAATTTCTAGATTAGTATTTAGCTGGCAATTTCCCTATGTCTCTTCCAGTATAAATTTTCTGATGTCTACCAACTTTTGCATTGCTTGTAAAGGAGATAAAGTATTGATATCTAATTCTAATAAACTATTTTTTAGGGAGTTCAGCTTTTCTTCTTTTAGGTTTGTGTCTTCTAGTATCAAATCATAAAGGTTTACTTGAGCGTTTTTATTTAATTGTTTTTTTATTTTCGCAGTAAGTCCCTGTGGGCTAATCTCCATATCTTCTAAGTTCTTCAGGATTTCTTTGGCACGAATTATCACTTTTTGTGGTATACCAGCAAGCCTAGCAACTTGGATTCCATAGCTTTTATCTGCACCCCCTCTTTCTATTTTTCGCACGAAAACGATAGTGTCATTCCATTCTTTTACAGATACATTATAATTTTTAACCCCATGCAGTATATTCTCAAGTTCAGTAAGCTCGTGATAATGCGTTGCAAATAGGGTCTTTGCTGATACTTTAGATGTATTGTGGATATATTCTACTATCGCCCAGGCTAATGAAAGACCGTCAAAAGTGCTTGTTCCGCGTCCAATTTCATCGAGTAAAATTAATGAACTTTGGGTGGCAGAATGTAGTATATTTGCTGTTTCGATCATCTCCACTAAGAAGGTAGATTGCCCCATAGCTAGATTGTCAGAGGCTCCAACCCGGGTAAAAACACGGTCAAAGATGGGAATATTTGCATAGTCAGCAGGCACAAAACAACCTATTTGAGCCATAATCACGCAAAGACCTATTTGCCTTAAATAAGTGCTTTTACCTGCCATATTGGGTCCTGTTATTAAAGCTATTTTGTTGTCGGAATCGTTTAGTATAGCATCATTTGGAATGAAGCGTTCTTCTGTCAGTAGCTTTTCTATCACTGGATGACGGCAAGAAATGATTTCCATGATCCCCAAGCTGTTGTATTGTGGTCTTACGTAGCGGTTTTGCCAACTAATAAAACCGAAGTTTGAGAGCACGTCCAATTGGGCTACGACATTTACATAATTAAGAAGCTTTTCGACTTCTTGGCTTAGCTTTTTTCGCAGTTCTGCAAAAATCTCATATTCGATACTTTTTATACGTTCTTCAGCTCCAAGCACACGTGCCTCGTGTTCTTTGAGCTGAGGTGATATATATCTCTCACAATTTACAAGTGTTTGCTTGCAGATGTAATTCGGGGGGATTTTTTCTTTATGTAAATTTGTAACTTCGATGTAATAGCCAAATACTTTATTAAATCCTATTTTTAATGAGGTAATACCTGTGGATTGCTTTTCTGACTCTTCGAGCCTTGCTATCCATGTTTTACCATCTTTGCAGATTTGTCGTAGTTCATCTAGTTCAGAATGTATACCGTCTTTGATGATATTTCCATCGGTGATAGCCATCGAAGAGGTAGGCAAGATAGTGTTCCTTATCTGGTCAATAATATCAGTAAAATTGACGATAGTGCTTTTTAAGGAAGCTATCAAACTAGAATGGAAATTGTGAAGCAAAGTAACGATAAGTGGTGCTGACTCAAGAACATTTGCCAGAGTAATAAGGTCTCGTGGATTTACACGAAGAGTTGCTAATCTGCTGATTATTCTACTGAGATCTCCTATTTCTTTTAAAACTTCTCGCAAGTCCTTTGTCCAAGCTATTTGATCCCTAAAAGCTAAAGTGGCTTCTTGTCTTTCCAATATATCAGATAGATTTATCAGGGGGTAGCTTAGATATTGTGTCAAGAGCCTCGCACCCATAGGAGTTTGGGTTTCATCTAAAATCTCTATCAGTGACCCTTTTTGGGTATTGTGGCGCATTGATAAAAAAAGCTCAAGGTTTCTGCGAGTTGTTTCATCTATCACCATATAGTTTTCTAGGTGATAATATCGAATAGAGCAAATGTGCTTTAAGTCTTCACTACGTAGTTCTTTTACATAAGTGAGAGCCGCTGCTGCTGCTATGCAGGCATTTGGTTTATTTAGTGCTCCGATACTTTCCATAGTTTGGATATGGAAATGTTTTTTTAGTTCATATTCAGTTTCTCTGAGGTCATAATACCAGTTTTTATGAACAGAGAGAGTATAATGATAATCTAATCCTAAGCCATTTATAAAGTCGATAAGAGTATCTTTTTCCACTAAGATTTCTGAGGGACGTTGCCGCAGTAACTCATCTCGTAGGCTTGACAAACCAAGCTCAGTAAAGATAAAATCACCAGTGGAAAGATCAAGCATGGCTATCCCTACTATTTTTTGCTCATCAGCGATATACACACTGGCTAGAAAATTGTTGTTCTTGCTGGTCAGGTGCTTGTCATCGAGGATAGCACCCGGTGTGATAATCTCTTGCACTCCTCTTTTTACTAGACCTTTTGCTTGCTTTGGGTCTTCTAGCTGCTCTACTATCACCACTTTTTGCCCAGCTTTTACCAGCTTATCGAGGTAAGAATCTAGAGCATGGTATGGAAACCCTGCAAGCGAAGGGGCGTTTTCATCGGCTTTATTTCTTGAAGTCAAGGTGATAGAGAGGATTTTCGAGGTTAATTTTGCGTCATCATAAAAAGTTTCATAAAAGTCACCCATGCGGAAAAGGATTATCTTATCAGGATGTAGCTTTTTTACATCAATAAATTGCTGCATAACAGGGGTCGGTTTCTTGTTGCTCATAATTTTCTTATTTTGCTTCAAAAATGAATGATTGATTTTTTCTATTTGGGAATTTTTCTTGCTGATCTTTTGCTGCGGTTTGACTGTCAAATGGACCTTGTATCACAGCATACCAAGTTTTATTATTCACAGGTTTAGTGATATAATAGACCTCTATTTTTTCAGATTTCAAGGTGTTGATCAAATCTTCTGCTTGTTTTACTTTTTCAAAAGCACCAAACTGGATATAGAATTGTCCATATAGAAGGTCCTCGTATCGAGTAGGGTTGGTAGTGGTATTTGTGAGAGTGACTTGTGTAGGGGGAGGTGTTTGTGGTGTAGAGGGTGGACTAGTTGGAGTTTGTTGGTTTTGGGTGTGTTGATTTGACGAGGTATGAAGTGTAAAAAGTCG
>WRIO01000221.1 GCA_009782695.1 Candidatus Cloacimonadota bacterium | reverse complement strand
TAGACCTTTTGGTTCTCACCGATTAAAATATTTTCGGGCTTTAAATCCTTGTGTTCTACCTCGCAGAAATGCAGCTGATACAAGGCTTGTGACAGCTGCAGAGCTATATCTATCTTATCTTTTTTCTCTATTCCTTTGTTTAGTAGTGTTCGTAAGTTTGACCCATTTATGTATTCCATCTCAAAAAATACATAGTCAGATTCGTATAGTTCATAAAAAATAGGCACATTGTCATGGGTGACAGTCTTGTAAATATTGGCTTCTTTCCGTATCTCTGTTAGGTTGTAAAACACCTCTGTGTATAGACCAAAGACTTTTAAAGCTTTGTCTAATTTTATACTCTGGTCAAAAACCTTATATGACACAGAAAATGCTCCTTCACCGAGTATCTCTGTGATCTGAAACCTATTCTCTAATACGTCCCCAATCTTCGGAAAGGTTACTGCTTTTTTTACATTATTATTTTGAGTTTTATTCGTGCGTTGTGTTTTCTTCACATCCATAAAATCCCCCAAAACAATTTTTTTTTAGGCTACTTTTTTGGCAAGTTTTTTTTTGGGAAAATATGCTATTGTAAAAAATAAATCCCCATATACCCAAAAATGGGTAGATAGTGAGCTGTGATTCAGTAAATAAGAGTAGGTAAGTCTGGTCATATTCTATTCCGCTAAAAGCATCCCGGTAGACAATATTCTTGGTTAAGGGTGTATGAACTAGTATTTTTATCATTTTTAGTCTATTTTTTTGTTTTTTAGGCGATACACGTTGGCGAGTATTTCTGCCACAGCCGCATAGAACTGTGTATCGATGGGTTCGCCTATATTGCTATGTTTAAATAAAAGACGGGCTAGGGGTTTGTCCTCGACTATCGGTATATCGTGTTCTCGAGCGATTTCTTTTATTTTTTCGGCGACTAATCTTTTACCCTTTGCCACTGCTACAGGGGCGTCACCGACTGCCGGGTCATATTTTATCGCTACCGCAAGGTGTATCGGGTTTGTGATGACCACATCTGCTTGCGGGACTTCTTGCATCATTCTTTTCATAGATTCCTGCATCATTAGGGTCATGATTCGCCTTTTTACTTGGGGGTCACCTTCCATTTGTTTGAATTCGTCTTTCACTTCTGATTTGGTCATTTTCATCTTTTCTGTAAACTGGAATTTGGTCCAGAAGAAGTCTAACACAGCGAAAACCACATAGACTATCAGCAGAGAAAGGACCACTCTGACTATCAGATTTATAAGAAATAAGTAAATCCCAACGATATTTAGATTTACTAAACCGAGCATATCAAACACAAATTTGCGCACTACTATCCAAGTAATCAAGGTCAGAATAAAAAGCTTTATCAAATCTATGACTAACTTCTTGCCACCTTCCACAGAAAAAACTTTAGAAAGTCCATCGAACTTTATAAAATCAAATTTAAACTTTAAGTTTTCCCAAGTTACCAGCCACCCCACTTGCAAGAGCATAGATATCAGCCCGCCTAAGATAAAAAGAAAACCTATAGGTAAAAGCAAAACCCAGAAATAATAGAAATATCGGATGTATAGTGTTTGGACATTGAGAGGGGTGAGCTGCATATCCATATTTAGAAAGGCAAACTCATAAGTCTGCTTGATGATATACACTATCCACGGTCCTCCGAGCTTGATGACTATCAAGAACATCAGTAGAAAAAAGGCTATATCTACTTCTGCACTGCGAGCTACATTGCCTTTCCTTCGAGCATCACTTAGCCTTTTCGAGGTGGGTTTTTCTGTTTTTTCGCCGCTATCGTTCTCCGCCATCTCTTTACCTCAAAATCTTGGTTAGATAGGTGTAAGTCTCTCTTACATTCAAAAATAAATATGTATAATTCTTCTCATTTTCTATCTTTATATCGTTTTCGCGTAGCTTCTCGTTTACATTCTTTTCACCCCAGTTGTAAGCTGCTAAAGCTAAACTATAATTACCAGAATAGTTCTTCAGTAAATGTTGCAGGTAACGGCAAGAAATGTCGAGGTTCGTCCAGGGGAGATAAAGTTCCCACTTTTTTAAGTCTGGTCGCATATAAGTGGCTGTGGGATACATTATTTGACCCACCCCGATAGCTCCCTTTTTTGACTTCACGAAGCAACGAAAATAGCTTTCTGTCTTTATTTGCCGATAAAACAAACCTTTATTTAGGTCATACTTTTTGGCATAATACAGTGTCAGAATCTGGTTCGTGCAGGGATTGAAACAGAGTATGATGACAGACAGTAGGACGAATTGTGCTATGATAAACGATTTGGTTAATTTTTTCATTTATATCTGGTTTGAATATGATGCAGTAGCTTCTTATACTGCTCGTTTTGAGGTGCATATTTTATAGCTTTTTCTAGATAAAAAGTCACATCTGCCTTTGGACGCCTCCCTTCATATACTATCAAGCTGGCAGTGTAGTAATAAGAAGGGTTTTCTGGCTCATATTCTATCGCTTTTTCGATATTTCGCAGGGCATCGTCTATCTTCTTGTTCTTTAGGTCGTTCATAGCAGTAAAAAAGTGCTCCTTGCTGCTGGCATATATCTCTCTTTTTTCGGGGTCTTGAGCTACTGTGATCAATGTTTGCAAGGTCAGGTTTTCACTTTTTACAAAGTTTGGATGCTCTATCATTTCTGTTGCTAGCTCCCATTTCCGAGTGACGATATAGCATTCCAGAAGGGTGGCGGCAACTATATTTTCGTTAGGAGTCTTTTCATAAATCTGGGATAGATAGTTGATAGCTTGCTCATGTTTGTTTAGTGATATCAAACATACTGCATAAAAGTAGAGACTTTCTATATCTTCGATATACAATATCGACTTCTCGAAGTGCGACTGTGCCTTCTGAAAGCATGCCTTTGACAGTAGCCTGATGCCTCTGCGCTTGTGGTATTGCCCCAAAAAAGTGTGCCAGTATTCCGATATCATTTCTTTTCCTTCTCAGGATAAAAGAGGATATAATTATATCTGCTAAAATAGTTTCGCAAATACTTTGAAATCTTTTTCATAAAGTCGTTCCTTGCTACACCACCTGGGCGTGCTAGATATATCAGCAGTCCAGAATTTACTTCTAGCTTGGAGGAGATATACAGAAAATCATCCCAATCAACAAAGTTTATAGCCTCCAATTCGAATGAATGATTCTTTTTATATTCCAGAAGCAGGTTTTTGATAGTG
>WRIO01000220.1 GCA_009782695.1 Candidatus Cloacimonadota bacterium | reverse complement strand
CTTATCCCTGCGACTATGATCCATCTCGTCGCATTATTTATCTGAGGCATAAAAAGTACTATAAATAAGAGACCAATAGTTAAAATGTAAGCGGGATAAACAAATACATCAAGGATATTTGTAGGAATTTTTAAAATCGCAAACAACGCTATCAGTGAAATCACTGCGAAACAGATTTGTTTCCACCAATAATCAGCTCGAATGATCTCGCTATCTACTTTATAAGTAGAAGCTGAAAAGATATAGATGATGCCAAATAAAACTAGCAAAAACCATAGTAAAAAAAGTTTCCAATCAAATTCTCGCGTGATAGGTATTTTCATCGAATATTACTTTGGTAAAAATTTATTATTTGGTTAGCAATAGGTCCAGCAATAGCACCTCCGCCACCAGCATTTTCTACTATTATATAAAAAGCAATTTCTGCCTGATCGTTCCATCTAGCAAAGCCAGCCATAGAAGCGTGGGTCAATTCACCCTGCGGATTCTCTGTAGAACCTGTTTTGGCATAGACATCTACACCAGAAACCTTTGCACGCCATGCAGTTCCACCGGGAGCATTGACTGTATCGAACAGTGCTTTTTGTAAGATATTTAGAGTATTTTCTGATACAGGTAGTTTTTTATTCGTTTTTTCAAAAAAGGTATAATTAACTACTTCATTTTCATTGAACGCTTCCTTGAATAAATGAGGGGTTTGCCAAAGCCCATCATTTGCTAATGCACAGTAATAAGAAGCCATAGATAGGGGTGTCACTAAAATCTCACCTTGACCTATTACTAAATTTGCCTTTAAACCGGTCGTCGAAAAATGGCTACCTAACCGGCTTTTATACCAGTCAGTATTCGGAGAAAAACCGAACCTTTCTGTTGGTAAGTCTATACCTGTCTTAGTATGTAAATAATTATTGTAGCTAAATTCCGAAAATTCATCTAAGGCAAACTTTGCTGATAAATCATAAAAATAAACATCACAAGAGTGCATGATACCTTTGTTTACAGCACTACGGCCGTGTCCTTTTTCATCCCAGCACTTAAAATATCTATTTCCTATTTGTAGACCACCTCGACAAGAAGTCAGTAGTGTGTGCTCTGATATATAGTTTTTTTCTAAGCCAAAAGAAGCAGAAATGATCTTGTAAGTGCTACCGGGTGAATAAGCACCGTTTACCACCCTATCGATAAGCGGTTTTTGTTCGTGATCATTTAAGTAATCCCATTGCATCTGTGACAGTCCTTCTGTAAACCAATTTTGGTCGTATTCAGGGAAACTATTATACGATAAGATACCCCCTGTTCTCGTGTTTAGAACGACTACAGCACCAGCTTTGTCACGGGGGAATATAGTATGTATAAACTCTTGTAGCTCGAGGTTTATAGTCAGCACAACATTGAATCCATGCACAGGCTTTTTGTTTAGGTCATTTTTAAAAAGGTTTAGGTTTCGCCCAGATGCATCGACTTGTAATATTTCATACCCTGATTGTCCACACAGTAAGCCCTCATAATACTTTTCTATCCCTATTTTGCCTATTTTGCTATTTAATGTGTAATCAGAGTTCCTGTATTGTTTGAATTCATTTTCACTTATTTTTGCTATGTAGCCTATATAATGATTTGGAAAGCTATAATGCCTTTGTATTTCTGCTTTTAATGATAATTCTGGATAGTAATTCATCATCTCAGCGATGTGTGCTAGCTGATCTACCTGTAAGTCTTCATGGATTAAAATTTCCTCGAAAGTTCGAAATCTATTATCGTATATCATTTTTTCTACTCTCTCCTTAGTTATATCGAGTTGCTCACTGATAAAAGTGAGGAAGCTCTGTCTGTCATTTATAAGGTAAGGAGTAAAATAGAGATTTATTGAGGGGCGATTGTAAGCTAGAGGACGTAACTTTTCATCTAGTATCATCCCTCTATTCGGATTGATCCTACGGATACGGATATAGTTTTTTTCTGATATCTCGTTGTATTTGGATCCATTTATTATCTGTAATAAAAATAGCTGGACCAGTATTAACCCAAAAGAGATTGCTAAAGCAAGGTAGTAAAAAATATTTGTTTTTATTTGTTGTTTAAGCATGGAATGATATTTTCAGTTTGTCTACAAAGTATAGGACAAATAATATCGCACAAGAAGTCACAGTGCTGTATATGATAGTAATCCCTGTTTTTTGTAACAAGAACCACGGCTCCTGGCTAGAAAAAGAAAAATACAACCACTGGATAGTATAAAAAGCTATGTTTAAGCAAAATAACGAAACAATGATGGTCGAGACCTTTTCTTTATTAAAGCTTTCATGATACAAGTTGGTAAAATGGGTAATCAGCACATATAAAATAGTTGTAAAACCCAAAAGTTGGGGGTTAAAAAGCTCGTTTGCGAGACTAAAAAAGAAAGCGTAACTGACACACACTTTATATTCTAAACGGATACTGATATATATCACCCATGGCAGTAGAAAGCTCGGTGTGATTTGATACATAGACATTTCGTTTGTGTAAGCTAAAGAAAAAAATAGTATGATCAGACCAAGTAAAAAAAGTTTAAAGTTTTTCATAGTTTTGCCTCTTCTTTTTTCCTATACTCCTAATAATTCGTTTCTATATCTATTTCATCTATCACTAAATCTTCTTTTAGGAGCACATAAACATGTTGCAAGTTACTGATCTCATTAAATGGCTTCATCACTGCTCTCAGATATAGAGCATCTGTGGACTCTTCGAGGCGGATAATAGAGCCGACAGGATAATTTGCAGGAAAGATATGGGACAAGTTTGAAGTAACAATAGTATCGCCAACAGCTATGTGCGAACCAAATCTCATATACGACATAGCGATGGTCGAATACATATCTACTGTCAAGATGCCTTGCACTCCACTGTTCTTGTTCAACACGGCTATCTTAAAATTGGGATGGTCCAGGGGGAGTATGACAGAAAAGTTTTGATATGCTATGATTACTTTCCCCACTATTCCCTTTGAGGCAAAAACAGGATTATTAGCACGCACTCCGTGTATAAGCCCTTTTGAGATAATGATAGTCCGCCCAAAGAAGTCACCAGAAAACCCAACTACATCAGCCAAAACGATGGTTGTGTCGATCATAGCAAAGTCAATCTTACCATCTCGAAACTTGTTCAGCAGTGTTTCTTGCTTAATGTTTTTTACCATTAACTCACCTATTAAAT
>WRIO01000219.1 GCA_009782695.1 Candidatus Cloacimonadota bacterium | reverse complement strand
CTACTTGTGGCATAGGGTCAGAAATGTTTAAAGAGTTTCTATCGCGGCCTGACAAGGAAACCATTCTGCCAGAATCATCAAGTGCATAACCTTCGATGATCCAGCTGTTGTTTGGGTTCCCAGTGATACCATTGTACCAATTGCTCCAAGCATTTGTTCCAAGCTTCATTACATTGCTATATCCGATAAGTGGTCCTAGGGGAACTTCTGTCCAAACAGCCCCGTCATGGACATAAGGGTATGGGTTTCCTGTCCATTCTATACGTGCTCCAAACCAAAGCTCCATATCAAAAGGTATATAAAGAGGAGTATCTAGTATTATATTATGGAAATCTAAAGGGACTTCTCCAGTGTGGGTAATCAAGTGCTGTTGTATCAAAGGGTTGTCATAATCGGGGTTGACTCCAACGGGTTGCAACCAGATCATGATAGTGTAGTTTGCTGTTGCAGTGGGGTCTGGTGCAGAGGAATGGGCACAAAAGGTCAGCATTTCTACTGCTGCTAAATACCCTCCTGCTACTCTTTTTTCCATTAAAAGAGCTGGTGAATATCTAACTCCAATAAATGAGCTAGGGTATGCAGTGACTTTGGATAGTCCTAGTCCACTATAATTCGTACTTCTGTGTAACCAGAAGGGACCCTCCTCTGGCGTATAGACTGGATCCCAATCTAACGACACCCAATCGCCACCAGTTTCTACATTGAGGTTAGTGGGTGGTAGTTGTGCGTTTAGAGCTATGCTAAACGCTATTAGTAATAAAAGTATGTGTAATAATTTTTTCATTATCTACTCCTATATTTTTTTATTTTTTTTGTTTAGTAATTGCTTCCTTTTTTTGCAATTACTGTTTGTGGACATATATTATATATCCTATTTGTTGTGATTTTCAGAAGTTAGCACTTTTCAGCTAACATTCATTTTTGTATCTAAAAGTGGAGCCGCCGTGTCAGTAGCTCGTAAAACCAACATAGTCTTTATGTGGTTTGTGCTAGTTATGCGCATTTGGATTTCTGTTAGAAATTCACTGTCATATTCGTAACCTTCTATATGAGAAGTTACATCTAAGTAACAATTTCATTTTTTTGCTCCTTATATTTTATTTTCTAAAATTCCTTTTTTATGTATCAAGCTATAAGCTTTATATTTTCGGACTTTACACCCTTTTTCACGATAAAACACTATTTTAAATAGTGTTTTTTTGTCAAGAGAAATTTTTAGAAATTAGAAATTAAAAATGTGGTGTGCTTCGCACGATATTACTCTGGATTCTTCGCTTCGCTCTAAATGACGGGAAGGGGGTTGCAGACGGGTAGTAAATTCCTCTCCAATTTTGGAGGAGTGGACTATAAAATAATGACAAGTTACAAAGGCCAAATTACAAGTCATTGGTGTTTTGTCAGTTGTAATTTCCAACGAAGTTGGTTGACGGGGTTGCCTTCCCTAGGAAATTAATACAAAAATCAAAAGATACACCCAAGGTTTTGATTGTTTTTATAGGGTAAAATAATCTTTAGAGGATTTTTCTCAAATTCGACCTATATCACTATATAAAACAATGTCTTAGAAGGAGTAAAAAGCAAGGAGGCTTGGACTAAGTCACACCTAGTCCAAGCCTCCTTGCTTTTTCCTTGTTTATCTCTTTTGTTTGTATACAGTTACAAAATATCATAACCAAAAAGATGTAAAAATTAAAATAAATTAGCGCTAACTGCTATATAAATCTGTTTTTATGAGATGTAATTATTCACAGAAATTTGATATAAACGGAACGATGTTCGCTACGCTAGGCATCGTTCCCTACAAAAGGTGAGGCTTTATTTTTTAGTGAAAATATTTGTAATGGGGTCTATCTTGAATCCTGGTATTTGGTAGTTTTCTCCCAGATAGTTGTCGGGGATATTTTTTTTATTTCCATCTCTGATAGAAGTAAAATAAGTGGAAAGTAGCTCCAGTCCCTCTCTATTAAATACATCTTGGATATTTTTGTGCAGATCAGAATATATTAAGTGCATTCTGGTTGGCTTGTGTGTGTGGACATTTATCTCATAAGTCACATAAAAATCGTCGAGGGATGTTTGCAACACGAAAGGTGGAGGGTTATCTATCACATCAGCTGTTAGCAAGGCAGCTTCTATCAAGGCTTTGTGGATTTTTTCCCATGGGATATCATAACCCATAGTGACAGTGGTGTTTAGTATCAGTCCATTATCTTGCTTGGAAACAGAGGAGTAATTTGTGATGTGATTGCTGAGGACTATGGTATTTGGGACGGTGATGTCGATATTTTTGATGGTTCGGATACGTGTGATCAGTAGTGACTTTTCTATCACTCTACCCTTAGTTTCTGCTATTTTTACCACATCCTCTATCTTGTAAGGGCGCATATAAGTGATGACTATGCCTGCAATGATATTGGCTATCGCAGAGGACGAACCAAAAGATAGCAACACTCCTAAAAACACAGTGATACCTTGAAAAACAGGGCTATGGGAGCCTGGGAGATAGGGGAAAATAATGATCAAAGCGAAGATAATGACCAAAAACCTGATGATCTTATAGGTTGGCATAGACCAATCAGCATAGAACCATTTTGGACGTAGTGGGCTGCTGGGATCTCTGTGGATGGCAGTAAAGTATCTTTTTATCAGCTTTAGAGTATAGCGGAAAATAACGAAGATGATAGCTATGGTAAAGACATTTGGCAGAAAGCCGATCACCGCTTTGAGAGTGTTTGTTAGTGGTGATAAGATATAGCTAAATAGCACAGCTGCCCAGGTCTGGGTAAAGCGGAAAAAGCTAAACAATAGTGTGATATAAGCATACATCAATAAAACTAAAGCAGCTATATAAATGCTCTGGATGATATAGCGAGCAGTTTTGATAAGATACTCTTCGGATATCAGAGAGATCTTTTTATATTGGATTTTTTCTACTATTTCAGCTTTGTTTGATTTGACTAGCGACAATATCTGTAAATGTAAGAATTTGAGCAGTTTAAAGAGATAATAAGTAATGATAGTGAGGCTAACAGCACTAAATAACCCTGAGAAAAGAGGGTCAAAATCCCAAATCAGGTTTAGCTTCGCCAGCTTTAGCAGAAACCTAAGGCATTTAAAAATAATATATATAATATATTTATAGAGGTTTATTATGAAAACCACATTGATTTCCGCTTTAATAACTTTATTTTCTGTGT
>WRIO01000218.1 GCA_009782695.1 Candidatus Cloacimonadota bacterium | reverse complement strand
TCTTTGCAGATATTTATATCACTCGTGACTGGATAAGTGAGCCTAAGCTTACAAAGACAGGCAATCAAATAGTTTATCACCGAAAAGACGGGATAAAACTGCTTAATCTAACCCAGCCAGACTATGAAAAAGATGACCACTGGGACACCATCTTAAACAAGCCTAAAACAAATCCAAAGACACCCAGCACAGGCTGGGATATCACAGCCGAAAACTTTCATCTACGAGAGAAAAATATCGCTCCCGAGTCGGGTTATGCCTATCCCCTTTTTTCCACTGCAGATTCTTTGCTGTATTATATCAGCTATGAGGGTGAAAGCACCCGAGTGGTAAAAAAAATCAAACTCGACGGCACGCAAAAAGAGGAAATATTTACTATAAATGGGCGTGTGAGCGACCTCTTCCCTTTTGAAGAACAAATGGTCTTGTATTACACCACCGGAGAGAAAATATACTGCTTGAACTTGAAAAACAGACAAGCTAAACAGATCATCTTTAAACATGATTATATCTACAATACAACCACTTTAAACGCAGATATCTTCGACCAGATATGGTGCAGGTTTGGGCAATACTTTTATGACCCAAATATGCACAACCAAGATTGGAAAGCACTGCACACCAAATTCGCACCTTACACCCAAAATATCAGGTCTGTCAACCAATTGCAAAAAATAGTAGATGAGCTCATAGGCAGAGTGAACGCGTCACACACTGGCTTTACCCCTAGAACCGAGGAAAAGGCTTTTAGCCTCGAACGAGCTTATGCCGGTGCAATCTTTGACTATCAAAACCGCCTGCCGGTTGGGATACAAATCAAAAAGATTTATCACAATTCTGACCTTTTCCAAAAGCATAACATACAGCCAAATGACATAGTGCTGGCAATAAATCACACACCTGTCTATGACGACACAGAGATAGCACCATTGTTTACGAATCTAATAGGCAAGGATATCATCTTAAAAATCCAAAAAAAGACAGAAGTGGTAGAAGTCAAAATTACTGGTATCTCTTGGGAAACTCAAAACCAGCTGCGTTATGACGACTGGGTGCTGAATAACTATCGAACTGTCCAAACCCAAACAGATAAAAGAATAGGATACCTGCATATACAAAGAATGAACCAAAGAAGCCTACGGAAATTTGAACAAGACTTCTTGGCAGTTAATTCGGATACTGATGCCCTAATAATCGATGTTCGTGGCAACGGAGGGGGAAATATCTCAAACCAGCTGATAGACTTTATCACGCGCCAACAGACAGCATACTCTTACGGCAGGCCATGGGGGATAGATTTGGTGGCTAGTCCCAGCACCAGTTACAACAAACCTATAGTATGCTTGATAGACCAAGACTCATATTCCGATGCGGAGGTTTTCTCGGCTGCTTTTCAAGACCTAAACCTGGGAGACATCATCGGCATGCCCACTTCTGGCTCTGTGATAGGCACCGGTGAAGAGAGCTTTATGGACGGGTCAAGCATCCGTATGCCACGACATGCCTGGTTTAGGCTAAACAAAGAGAATCAAGAACTAAATGGCGTGAAGCCAAATATCATAGTCGATATCACACCAGATGATATGATACATGGTAACGACCCACAGCTGCAAAAAGCTATAAATATTTTGCAAGAAAAATTAAATTAGAGTGTTTATAATAACATATAAGTGAGGATAAAATGAAAAAATTAATGATTATTATTACCCTTTTGGCTAGTTTCTATCTGATTACTAGTTGCAAGATGACCACAGATGAAAACGCTGTCTATGATATCATTATCGAAAATAACACTAGCCATACCTTTAGCAAAGTAAACATCCGTGAACACGGTCAAGCAAATTGGTATCTCCAAAAAAATATGCAGTTACCTCAAGGACAGCATACTATATTCCTTTCGAAAAAGATAGAAAAGGATATAAAGTATGATATTCAGCTAGAAACCCTAGCAAAAGAAACAGCAACCCATTATGATATATTTCTATCTGACGACGAGATAATACCCTTTGATAGATTAGATGTCGAAGATATCACTTCTATAAATATCTTGAATAAAACCAGCTTAGATTTTGCAGAAGTTCGGATAGGACGAGCAGGACAACCAAGCTATATATTTACTCGTGTCATCAATATCCCAAAAGATCAGCCGACAAATATAGCTAACATAGCACCTGTACTCGATAGCAGCGTTCTATACTGGATACAGCTACGGTCTGGGACTCTCACAGCTATACAGTATAACCAAGCACTGTGGCAAAATAAAACCATCCAATTTACAAACGAAAATATAGAATAAATTTTTGCAACATAACTAGGGAGGGGTGATAAAATCCTTCCCTTTTTGTTTACACCAAACATGCAATTTTGATATAATATTTTTAGTGATATTGTATTTTATTGTATAGCAAAAAAAAATATCTACAAAAAGCCTTGACAAAAAAGGGTGTATAAAAAAAATTGGTTCGAGTTAATTTTAATTACACAAACGGAGTAAATATGACATATCAGGAAACTGACAATAACGAAGCAAAGACCGCTAACACCGAGGAGTTTGCGACCATGCTCGATGAAAGCATACAAAACTTGAACACACATCAGGTGAAGGGAGATCGTGTAGTCGGAAAAATATCCGGTATCACAGAATCACATATTTTAATATCTTTGGGAGTCAAGCAAGACGCTGTCGCGGAGATAGGTGACTATATGGAAGATGGTGTATTCAATTACAAAGTAGGTGATGATATAAAAGGTTTTATAGTCCGTATGTCAGACGACCAGATCACGGTAGCAAAAGGGTTAAATAGGTCGCACGGTAATAAAGTTCTGATAAAAGAAGCTCATGAGAAACAGATCCCTATCAAAGGTAAGGTGCTAGGTGTAGTAAATAAAGGTTTTGCTGTCGAAGTATTTGGGGTCAGAGCCTTTTGCCCTTTCGTTCATATAGATTTATTTAGTACAGATGATCATACTAAATATGTAAATAATACTTACGATTTTGAGATAATCGAGTTAACAAAAAATAGTGCTATACTATCCCGAAAAACACTATTAGCAAAAGAAGCATCAGAGAAAGAAGAGAAATTTTTTGCCACTTATAAGGTAGGTGATATAGTAAAAGGTATAGTTTTACGTGTCGCAAAATTTGGAGCGTTTCTTGATTTAGGCGGATATGAGGGCTTGTTACATGACATCGAATTATCAT
>WRIO01000217.1 GCA_009782695.1 Candidatus Cloacimonadota bacterium | reverse complement strand
ACTCCAGCTCGGATAGCTTGATGTATCAAGGGTTCTGTGATGTTTCCTTCCAAAAAAGCCTCTGTCAGTTCATCGCTAAACATAGTGGCTTTACTGATGAGCTCATCGTGTCTGGATTGAGCCTCTACCAGCATATCCTTGGGTATTTCGCAGGCTATCAGGTCATTTTTTTTCTTGCCACTTCCACCATTTTCGTCAAAGTAATATGCCTTCATTTCTATGAGGTCTATATAGCCTTTAAAGTCGTCCCCTGTGCCTATCGGCAACTGTGCCAGCACTGCATTGAACTGCAATTTATCTATCAGCTGGTCAAATACTCTATATGGGTTTGCTCCAAACCTGTCCATTTTGTTTATAAACACTATGTTTGGAACATGATACCTTTTCATTTGGCTATTTACAGTAATAGTTTGCGATTGCACACCTCCCACAGAGCATAGCACTAACACAGCTCCGTCCAGCACACGCAGGGCATTTTCCACCTGCATAGTAAAGTCTATGTGTCCTGGGGTGTCTATGATATTTATAGTGCAGTCTTGCCAAGTAACATTTGTGGAGGCAGAAGTGATAGTGATACCTCTTTCGCGTTCTAATTCCATAAAGTCCATAGTAGCGCCCACCCCGTCTTTGCCTCTAACCTCGTGCATTTTTATTATTTTATTAGTATAGTATAATATCCTTTCTGTTAAGGTGGTTTTTCCCGAATCTATATGAGCACTGATACCTATATTTCTTATTTTTATGATGTTATAATTCATTTAATCCCTTTTCTTGTGGTATTTTTTGTGTTTTAGTTAGTTTTTGTGTTTATGTTAAGTTTTTGGTTATTCTACTTTTTGAATCAGATGCTCGAACTCTTCAAAGTTTAGCATCTGTTGACCATCCGAGAGAGCCTCGTCTGGTTTAGGATGTATCTCTATCATAGCACCAGAGAGTCCCGCTGCTTTACTAGCAAGGACCAAAGGGGTGATGAGAGAACGGTTCCCAGTGGCGTGAGAGGGGTCTGTTATCACAAAATAAGGAGTTTGCAACAGAACATACAAAGCAGCTGCTAGGTCAAAAGTGTTCCGCAATGTATCATCAAAAGTCCTAATTCCTCTCTCACATAATATGATATTTTTTTTTCCATTTATAGATAAGTATTCTGCTGCCAGTAGCCATTCCTTTATGGTAGCTGCCATACCTCTCTTTAGTATCACAGGCTTGTCTTGTTTACTGAGCTCTTTTAGTAAAGTGTAGTTAAACATATTCCTGGTGCCTATCAAAAAAATATCGATATATTTATATAAATAATCTATTTCATTCACTTCTGTGATTTCTGTCATAGAAAAAAGTTCGTATTCGCGGGCTATATCCGAAAGCCACACTATACCTTCGGCACCTTTTCCTTGATAACTATATGGAGATGTCCGCAGCTTGTTAGCTCCACCTCGCAGTATTTTTACTCTGTGATTTTGTAGCACTGCTGCTGTATCTCGTAGTGATTTTTCAGTTTCGATAGCACATGGACCAGCTATCATATTAAAAGAGTTCTCAGAAAAAATTGTCATTTTGCCTATATTGATTACTTCTTTTGAAGTGTTGGGGGTGGTAGTTACTTGATGAATTAACTCTGCACCTTGTATGGTTTTGATTTCTTTTTTGGTGTGTATAAAAGTATCATTCCCCCTGCGATAAACTTGGTGATCTATCAATCTTTCCGTCAAAAAAGATGTGATAATGCTTTCTTGTTTTTTGTCGGTTATCCTTATCAGCATATTTTTACAAAAATAGAAGATTTTCCTAGGAAAGCTCTACTTATCCCCTATTATTCTGGTGTGAAAACTATACTCTTTTTCCCAAAGGCTGACCTTGATATAGCCTTCCACGAAGTATTGCCCCATGAAGTTTCTATCTATCAGAGCTTCACCTGTGGTGAACCGGATCCTAGTGTTTTTCTTTATTTCGTCAGGTCGGAAATAAACAGGGAAAAAGTAATCAATATTACCAGCACTGGTTTTACCTATCTGTATTCTGCTATCGAAGGACAAGATTTCCATCTCAAAACCAGGTCTGTTTATAAAAGCTATCACACAATCTATCGCAGTCTCGGTGATCATCATCTGTTCAAAAAATATAGCACCTTTGAAAGAGTCTTGCAAGAAGTTACTGAGTAGGTGGGTGATATTTATAGGAATATGCTGTGTCATCTGCAGCTCTTTCCCCAGCATAAACAAAAACCTAGCTTCCACAGTTCCTCTGAGATCAAAAGAATACTCCTCTATGGAATTGCGAATCATATCTTCGAAAACGGCTCTATTTATAGCTGCGTTCACTTTAATCTTTGAGTCACGCACAGCATTTATCAGCACAGCATCTTCAAAAAAGACCCTAGCTATTTGAAGTTCTTGATTGTAAAAAAACAGATTTGTATTGTCGAGTATAAAAGGAAATTTACTGACATTTTTAACCTTCCATGTCATTTCGATAAATATATCTGTTTCACTAGTTCCCATTAGCTTTGTTCCTGTCAGGCTGACAAATTCCGGAGGCTTTGTGATAGAATACAACAGTATAGTATGTGCCACACAGAATACAAATATAATACCTGAAACTAGAAGAAAAATCCGTTTGATGTCCATAAAAAAGTATGTTTAGATTAGGTCGACGATCATGTGATAAAGAGTGCCAAAATAAGGGTAAGCTGTGATACCAAGAACTATCAAACTGATGATAAAAATTATCAAGAAAGCTATTCCTGTCCTTCTGGATGGTTCCCTTGACTTTGTTCTATTCTTTGGGCTATCTAAATTTGTTTTTTTGCCGGCTTTTTTTCCTTTATTTGACGATTTACTGGGTTTATGTAATCTGAGTGCTATCATAGTGAAGTCGTCATAAGATTTTTTATTTTGAGCTGATTCCCAAACAGTTTCAAGACCTTCTGACAAATCCCACATCGTAAAAGCGTTTTGGATTTCTAGCCTTGTTACCCTTTGAAACACACCTTTTGTAGCTATCAAAAAGCAATCGTTCTTATCGATTTCTATATCTGCGATGATCTCTGGTCTTTCACAAGTGACCCCGATAGCTTCTGTAAATACGGGGTTTTTACTTATTTTAGCTAGCACCTCGTTGTTATCCACAACCGACAAATCTTTATAGGCATTGTTGTATTTAGTGATGTATTCCAGCTTTCCTTTGCGGAGTAGTGCTATCTTGCAATCACCCACATTACCAAAAAACATCC
>WRIO01000216.1 GCA_009782695.1 Candidatus Cloacimonadota bacterium | reverse complement strand
TTTTTCAAGTATTCCATCAGTGCTGATAAAACCGAGTTTTGAGTATATTTTCTCTGCATAAATTGATGAATTTACTGAGATAGCTTTTATTTCAACATCGTCTTTTATCGTATCCATAAATATTTGAAATAGTTTTCTACCAATACCTTGTTTGTGATATTTCTTCTTCACAAAATATAGTGAAATATGGTCATTATTCTTTGTTTCTAGTACACCGATGATTTCATTATTACATTTTGCTATAAAGAATTTGCATAGTTCTTTATTAAATCTATCTAATACATTTTTCGGTTCGGTAAAATCATTAAAAGTCCTGTTTCCTTCTTCAGAATAGTCTTTTCCGACAAATTCATCAAATATAGCGTTAATCATATCAGAATATTGATTTATTTCATTTATTTTTAAATAACCAAAAGTTATGTTATTTTCCATCTTTACTTCACTAAACTAATGAATTATCTGGATTCAGAGATAACATTTTTCCTCATTTCCAATAGCTTTTTAACACATTCCAATGTCTCAGCATTCGGGTCATTAAATGCCATACTTGCATGACACACATTGTCAAATTCTTTGCCAAAATCACTTTTTTAATTCCAGGAGCACATTCACATCCGCAATTTACACAGATATTAACATTTGCCCAAGCGATTTCTTTTTTATGCCAGTCTAATGTAACATCCTCAAGTTCGGCACTATAATCTCCTTCTGTCCAAATAGTCCATGGTCCTGGTGCTTTATTTATACCATCAATGTGCAAATAGCACACTATTTTATCTTGATAACTGACTTCGCTTCCTGAAACTATCATATCGTTAGCTCTTAAAAATGCTACAAAATCCAATGCGTTCTTTTGTGTATCACTATTAAGAAATTTGTTGATAGTATCCTCTATTTCATTCATTTTTTACACTCAATCAAACCCAATAAAAGTAGTTATCTCATTAATAGACAATCTACCTCTGTTTTCAGGATTGCTATGAGTATATCCAATTGGAATAATTGCTACTGGTTTCAGTCCATCGGATAAGTTCAAAGCTTCTGAAACAGCATCTTCATTAAAGGCACCTATCCAAAGTGAACCAAGTCCCATCTCTGTTGCTGCGAGAAGTATATGCTCAATCGCTGCTGCTGTGTCCTGAATACAATAGAGATATTTACCTCTGTCATCATATTTTTTGCTTGATCTTTTGGGAACGGCACATACTACAATGGTAACGGGTGCTTGCGACATATAAGGCTGTCCATAGGCGGCTTCACATAGTTTTTTACCTATTTCTTTATCTTTTATGACATAAAAGTGCCAGGGTTGTAGATTGCCAGCACTGGGAGCCATACGAGCGACTTCTAATAAAAGATTAATCTGTTCAGTTGACACTTCCTGGTCAGTAAATTTTCTGATACTCTTTCGCCTGCGAGCAAGCTCAATGAATTTCATATTTTCTATGGGAATAACAGGTTTGGTTTCTGGTACATAAATCTTTACCTCTGAAATATCTTGACCATCAATGGTTATAGATAAGTCATCAATCCATATTTTCCCTTTTCCATCAAAGAATGCACCGATGTAAATATCACTGGTTTCAGTTGGTTTTGTATTTAATGTGATTTCACATTTTGTCCAGTCATTCGTTCCCTGCAGACCTCGACCATCCATCTTGTCGAAGGCGATAGCAGGATTTATCCTCATCCACAGTCCTGCAAACCCACCTGTCACATTTTCAGTCTTAATATAACCAGCCAGTGTAATTTGCTGTCCATCGTAGTTATAGGGCAGTTCAAGTGCTACTGTCTGTAAATCTCCACTTTCTTCGGTTGATTCCATACAAATAGAATGTTTTCCAGATTTTACGACTTTATCATCTAATGAAAGAGAATAACCCGGTTGAGCATTGAAACTCCAACCTACAGGCTTGCCATCCACGATATCGTTAAGATTTAAATTAATGTCTGTTTTATTCATTATTATCTCCATTTATCAGCTCAATAGCTTTTTCAAGCAGTTCATCTCTGCCTTGTCGTATTCCCTCAATAGTAGGTTCAATCCAAATATCAGGCACTATCCCGATGCGTTGAGTTTGTGTACCGTCAGGGTAATAGACACCAATACCAGAAATGCAAGTCTCAAGTCCTCCAGGTAGGTATATCTCTGAGACATTTCCATCTGCTCCTGCTGTAGTACTACCTATGATTGTGGTGTTATTTCCTGCTCTGAACGCCATCGCTGTCCATTCTGCTTGACTTTGTGATATTTCATTTACTATGACTATTAGCTTGCCTTGAAATGTTTCTCCTGTATCTGGAATTTCAGCACTTTCTCGGAAAGAAAACTCTCCAGGATTGTTAATAGAACCTATAGTAACCTTTACGAATGTAGTAGGTTCAGACACAAAATAACTACCGAGTATGAACGGCATAAATGAAGTAGGATAATTGCGAATATCGATGATGATACCCTTTTTGTCTAAGAACTCTTCACGAATAATAGGAATTTCCTCGTTTTGAATGCTCGCCAGTGTGATATAACCGATGTCGTCATCTATATGCCTATATGATTTTCCACTATCATCTATACCATACCAATGGAAAAGATCATATATATCCAATGAACTACTTTCATAGAGTTGGATGTTTTTCGTAATAGGAATGATGCGGGCATCGTTTCCTATCAAGGTAATGTTGATTGTGTCTTTAGTAGAACGCACCATATTTAATGCCATCCTCCTTAGTCTTGCTAGTTCATTTGATGCGGGGTAATATTTTCGTTGCCTTTCTACTATGTCTTCAATACTTTCACTGTTTATGTGGGTAATTATATCGCCTATTTCCAAACCTATGGTGTCTTTATATTCTGGGTTATAATAATCGACAACAACTAACTTCTTTTCAATAAATGCCACACGAAACGGTGCATAATATTTACCCCATGACTCTTCAATAGCACCTCTACCATCATATAATCCAGCATGAGTATCACAAACTTCACCAATACATTGTATGCTTGCCAGCTCGTATTCTAAACGGTTTTCAACTGATAAAAAAATAGGGATATACTCTTTCAGTACATCATTCCAATCTTTATCAGTTTGATATTTGTATGGGAAAAAGTATTGTATCATGTTCCAATATCTGTAAACGGCGAGTAATCTGAAACCTGCGTCTGGAAATATCATTTCATTATATGGGTTTTCGTTTTGAAAATTAGGGTTGCCTGCTCCTTCCATTTTGATGTAA
>WRIO01000215.1 GCA_009782695.1 Candidatus Cloacimonadota bacterium | reverse complement strand
GACCTGGTGCAGATAGAGTCCTTCAGGATGGAAAAGGCAAAGATAGCGATTTTTGCAGCAGGTATCTGTGCCCGTTCGGCAAAGGCTGCTGTGAACCAAGCTCGGTTTGAAGGTATAGAAGTGGGTTTATTACGTCCACTCACTATATGGCCCTTCCCCGATGATGCAGTAAAAAAGATGCTCCGTGATGTCGATATAGTGATAGTTCCAGAGCTAAATGAGGGGCAGTTGTCACGTGAGATAGAGCGACTAAAGACTTCAGCAGACAGCAAATTGATATCGATAAATAGAGTGGACGGTGAGATCATCACACCCTCTGAAATATTAAGGGTAATAAGGGGAGTAAACTAATGGCAAATATAGCAACTAAAATAATACATAAATACCTTCGACACAACAAAAAGTTCCCGCATGTATGGTGTGCAGGGTGCAGTAATGGTATCGTGCTAGGCTCTATCATACGAGCTATCGCAGACCTAAAGCTTGCTAAAGACAACGTAACCATGATTTCTGGCATCGGCTGTTCCAGTCGTATGCCTGTGTATGTCGATTTCAATACAGGTCACTCTTTGCATGGTCGGGCTATCCCTTTTGCTACGGGAGTAAAATTTCATAAACCCGATCAAACTGTATTGATCATTACCGGTGACGGAGATGCGACAGCTATCGGTGGAAACCATTTTATCCATGCTTGCAGAAGAAACCTCGATGTGACTGTGTTAGTCCTAAACAACAACATTTACGGTATGACTGGTGGTCAGCACTCACCCACTTCACCCATAGGTAGTATCACTTCCACCACACCTTATGGAAATATCGATGGCAATTTTGATATCTGTAAGCTGGCTATAGGTGCTGGTGCTACTTTTGTAGCTAGGGCAACTGCTTTCTATACCTCAGAAACACAAAACATCATAAAAGAAGCTATCTCACATAAAGGCGTTTCCATAGTGGAGATAGTCAGCTCATGCCCCGTCATTTACGGCAAGATGAACAAAAAAGGGACACCAGCTGATATGCTCAAATGGCAAAAAGAAAATAGTATCACTATCGAAGAGGCAAATAAACTAGAGCCAGAAAAGAAAGAAGGTAAAATCATCAGAGGCATTTTGCATAGAGAAGAATCCCGCGAGTATTGTGAAAAATACGCTGAACTTAGTGAAATAGCAAAGAGCAAGGAGAGTAGCAAATGAACATATTCAAAAAAGAATTCCGTTTTACCGGTAGTGGTGGACAAGGGCTGATAGTAGCAGGTATCATATTAGCAAGAGCTGCTGTTTATGAAGGATATAGAGTCACACAGACACAAAGCTATGGTCCAGAATCGCGAGGAGGTGCTTCTCGTGCTGATGTCATCATAGCAAACACAGAAATCTATTACCCAGAAGCTACAAATTTTGATTATCTGATAGCTCTCACTCAAGAAGCAGCCGATAAATCGATTTATGATTTAAAAGAAAACGGTATGCTCGTGATAGATTCTGGATTAGTGAAGTATTTAGGTATGACCATCAGCAATTTGGTAGAGATGAATTTGACGGAAATGACCTTAGAAAGATTGGGAACTATGCTGCCTATCAATGTGGTTTCCCTATCTTGCATCGCTAAGCTTTCAAATATCGTGACTATACCTTCGCTAGAAAAAGCCATAAAAGAATCTTTCAAGCCAAACCTGGTAGATATAAATATAAAAGCAATGAATCTGGGCTTTGAGCTTGCCGAGATGTCTCGATTGTAAAGGCGGTGAAAATATGATAAACAAGATCAGTCATATAGGCATAGCAGTAAAGAACTTAGATGAAGCTGTAAAGTTTTACGAAAAACTCGGGCTGAAGGTGGAGTCGTATGAAACTGTCGAATCTCAGAAGGTTAGAGTCGCCTTTATCCCTGTGGGAGATACCAGGATAGAGCTTCTGGAATCCACAGACCCCGAAGGTCCCATAGCAAAATTTATCGAAAAGAAAGGCGAAGGGATACAGCACATAGCGTTAGCGGTAGATGACCTGCCTGCCTCTCTTGCAGAAGCTGAAAAGAACGAAATACTTCTGATAGATAAAGTGCCTCGGGCTGGTGCGCACGGTGCAGATATAGCATTTTTGCACCCAAAATCCACCGGTGGTGTGCTGCTAGAATTATGTAAAGAAAAACATTAATAAAAAACGAATAGGAGGAAAAATGGCGGTAACAGTAGAAACTGCAAAATGCGTTGGTTGTGGAGTATGTGTAGATATATGTCCAGTCAGCGCTCTTGCATTGGAAGGCGACAAAGTAAAAGTTAGTAGTGAGTGCATAGATTGTGGTGCTTGTGTCGATCAGTGCCCTGTGGAAGCATTGAAGCTATAAACCTTTGTAAACAAAGAAAGGCAGACCTTTATGGTCTGCCTTTTTTAGTTTGTGCAGAGTAGTGGAGAGCCAAGAACCCTCCGTTTCGATACTACTCTACTTCATCAATATCATCTTTTTCACTGCTTGATATTCAGCAGTCTTCATTCTGTAAAAATACACACCTGAGCTTTGGGCATTCCCATTTTGATCTATGCCATACCAGACAATATTGTGATGCCCTGCTGACAACTCGTTATCGACTAATGTGTAGACTTTTTGCCCTTTTATGTTGTATATATCCAGCAAGATGTAGCTTTCTTTTACTAGCGAAAAACTTATAGTAGTTTCAGGATTAAAAGGGTTCGGATAGTTGTTCCCAAGATGGGTTGTTTTGGGTAATTCCACACTATCTTCTTCCGCTACAAATAAACCTTCGCCAGCCAGTGGTATCGCCACCGGCGTTTCGCTTGCATTATGTGTTATTACAACCGATGCAGACTTAGTTCCTACAGAGAGAGGTGCAAATGTCACATAAAAAACTTTGGGGGTATCGTGATCGATAACCCATGGTAAATCGTCTGGCAAGATAATGTCATACTCACTCAGATCTGGTCCCTCTATTTCGATAGATGATATATGTAGTGGGCTATTGCCGATATTTGTGATGGTAAAAGGAGCATTTGGCGAGTCTAATCCAACATCCAGAGAACCAAAATCAAAAGAGAGTGGGTCGATAACGATTTCGGGTGCAGGCGGTTGCCCAGACACAGCTACATCGTCGAGCACAAAGAACCAATTCCCACTGCCTTGAACAGCGAAAAACTTTATATTTATTTCTCGACCGGCATAAGCTGACAGGGGCAATGTGACTGTCACAAAGTCAGTAGAGCTTTCATGATTTGTATAATTTATAGAGCCAAGTATGTAATACAAACCCGATG
>WRIO01000214.1 GCA_009782695.1 Candidatus Cloacimonadota bacterium | reverse complement strand
CACCCCGTCAACAAGTTGCCACCCCTCCAAATTGGAGGGGAATAAAGAGGAAATAAATGTCTGAAAAAAAGATACAGATAGGTGGTCAAGCCGTTATAGAAGGTGTGATGATGCGGGGTCCAGACCAGATAGCCACAGCATTGCGGCGGAAAGATGGCTCTGTGGACTTGCAGAAGCGGAGCTTTGTCTCACTCACACAGAATCACCGAATAGCTAAACTACCTATCATACGGGGCTTTGTGTCACTCGTAGAGATGATGATCATCGGGGTGAAAACCCTTAATTTTTCTGCTGAACGATATGAAAAAGATTACCAGGAGCACGCAACCGAAAATAGTAAATCGCAAAAATTTCAAGAGTCTATGATGGTCGGGCTGGCTTTTCTATTTGCTTTTATCCTGTTTGGCTATGTGCCATATCTAGTATCTGGCATGCTAAACCTTTCAAAAAATGATGTTTTTTTTAACCTGTTTGCAGGCAGTATCAGGATACTTTTTTTCGTGATATATATCTATGTCATCAGCCTAATCAAAGATGTCCGGCGAGTGTTTGAATATCACGGTGCTGAGCATAAAGCAGTGTTTGCCCACGAGAAAAAGGTGGAGCTCACAACCGTGAATGTGAAACCCTTTACCACACTACACCCTCGTTGTGGCACGAGCTTTATGTTTTTAGTTCTATTGGTAGCTATCTTGATATTTTCAGTGATAGATACTCTCATAGCGTTAGGTTGGGGACAGTATCATGAGATAGCCAAATGCATATTCGGTATGGGTATTTCGGAAAAAGTAGCCAAACTTTTAGGAGCTTTGGTGCGTTTGATTTTGCATATACCTTTTTTCCCTTTGATATCTGGTATCAGCTATGAAATCATCAAACTTTCTAGCCGAAAAGCAGAAAGCTTTTGGGTGAGAATCATCACAGGTCCTGGTATGGCTTTGCAAAAGATAACCACCCGCCCACCAGATGACAGCCAGATAGAGATAGCTATCATTGCTTTAAAAGCTGCTCTAAATGATGATTTGTCAGCATATCAAAACATAAATGAGGTTTCACTCGAACAAATTGAAGGTGACAAAAAATGATTCCTACAGAACGACTTGAAGCTATAAATACCGAATATGAGTCTCTGCGACAAAGAATAGCAGACCCAGCTGAGATGAATGACCAACGGGCGTATAAAAAGCTAAATCGTAAGTTTAGTGAACTGCAAGAAATCATCAATGTGATAGAGAAGCTTGAGAAGAACAAAAAGCAGTTAGAACAAGCCAAAAACCTAATCCACACAGAAAAAGACCACGACATGATAGCTATGGCAAAAGAAGAAATAGCAGATTTGGAAGCAGATGCAGAAGCTTTGATGGTCGTTTTAAAAGATATGCTAGCACCTAAAGACCCAAACGATGAAAAGAATGTGATCATCGAGATTCGGGCAGGCACAGGTGGAGAGGAGGCTGCTCTTTTCGTAGCCGATTTGTATCGGATGTATACAAGATACGCAGATACAAAGAAATGGTCAAAGACAGAAATATCTGTGAACCCAACTGGGTTAGGCGGGTTTAAAGAGGTTATCTTTTCACTCGATGGTCAGGATGTGTATGGCAATATGCGTTTTGAAGCTGGCGTGCATAGGGTGCAGCGCGTTCCCGAGACAGAAGCTATGGGCAGGGTGCACACTTCTGCTATCACTGTGGCTGTGTTACCAGAAGCCGAAGAGATTGATCTGGTCATAAACGATTCAGATATAAAGATAGATATCACCAGATCATCAGGAGCTGGCGGGCAGCATGTAAACACCACAGATTCGGCGGTTCGGCTGACTCATTTACCCACAGGGCTCGTGGTGGTGTGCCAAAACGAAAGGTCACAGATACAAAATAAAGCAAAAGCGATGAATGTCTTGCGGTCACGACTACTCGACATAGAAATCGCTAAACAAGAAGCAGAGGTATCTTCTAGCCGCAAAGCACAAGTGGGAACAGGCGACAGAAGCGCTAAAATTCGCACTTACAATTTCCCTCAGTCGCGTATCACAGACCATAGGATAAACCTAACCACATATCAGCTTACAGCTGTGCTATCAGGCGAACTAGACGAATTTATAGACGCTCTAAAAATAGCTTATAAAAATGAGAGATTGTCATAGGCAAATAAAATCAGATATTGTAGCGGAGAGCCTCCGGCTCTCCATAAATTTTAACGAATACATGCTAATGTTTTGGAGAGCGGGGACGCTCTCCGCTACTATATTGGTATAAAATAAAAATATATGAATATCCTTATCTTATTACTATTACTAGCTATCGTTGTGTTTTTTTCCTGGCTGTTTAGTGGTTTTGAGCTCGGGCTTATCTCACAAGACAGGCTAAAGCTGGAGCAAGAAGCCAAGAAAAACAACCTAAAAAAACGCATACTCGACCTCTATGACAACAATGACAAAGCCTTTGGCACATTGCTGATAGGTAATAGTATCAGCACTGTGACAGCGGCGGCTATCGCTACTTATATATTTGTGAACTACCTTTTTGATGGCTTGTCTTATGCAGAAATACTATCAAACTTTATCATCACATTTCTTATTCTTTTCTTTTGTGAGATTTTACCCAAAAATCTTTTTCGCGACTTCCCAAACCTCGTGGAGCTATTTTTCCCATTGATAAACGCCTTCTCTATAGTGCTAAAGCCTTTGGTGAAGGTGGTTACCTTTATCAATAGGATACTGAAAAAGCTATTCAAAATAGAAGAAAATCAATCTTTTTCTGCTTTTACAAAAGATGATTTGTCCTTTATCCTCGAAGAGACCTTTAATGAAGGAAATATCCAGCAGCCACAAAAAGAGATGCTCGAAGATGCCTTAGAATTTAATGAACTCATAGCTAAAAATGTCATGAAACCGCGCCTCGAAATCGTTGCGATAAAAGACGATATGACTATCGACCAGATAATAAAAGTAACCAAAGAAGAGGGCTATACCCGATACCCTGTTTATGGCGAAGACCTGGACGATATTACCGGCGTGCTGATCATATACGACATATTAAAAAATGACAACTCGAACCAAACTGCCAAAGAGCTACAACGCGACGCCTTGTTTGTCCCCGAAACTATCGATGTCTCTGTGCTACTAAAAGAGATGCAAATGAACAAAAAAAGCATAGCGATAGTCAAAGACGCTTACGGAGGCACTGCTGGTCTAGTCACTATCGAAGATATTTTGGAGGAGATAGTTGGCGAGATAGACGACGAATACGATATAGATGAAGTGAAAGAC
>WRIO01000213.1 GCA_009782695.1 Candidatus Cloacimonadota bacterium | reverse complement strand
CGCAGAGCTTTTACTTGCAGGGAGGCACCTTTTAGGAGCTTTATATGGTATTTTTCAGACAGTTCATCCATTTTTTTGACATATAGGTATCTTGCTAGTATAGAAGCTACGGCTACGGGGATATTCGATTCTGCCTTTGTAACTATTTCCAAATCTGCTTCACAGGTCTTTTTCACATAAAAAGATATCAATTTTTCATTGGCAAATTTGTCTATGATTACTTTTTGAAATGAGTGCCTACCATACAAGTCACCGATAGTTTTTGAGTGCATCCAGGCTAGCATTTCGTTCAAGCCAGGTTTTTTCGTAGAAAATTTCGGATAAAGCTCATTATATTTTTCTGGCATCAAGATCAAATACTGGTATTTACCCTTGAAGTCGAGGAATATTTTCTCCCCGAGGATAGTTATTTTTTCGTCTGTCAATAGCTTCGAGTCTTTTACTCCATATTTTTGAAGTATTAAAGCATCGTGTTTATTGCAAACAAAACAGACAGCAACGAGTGGACCGAAGTAGTCACCTTTCCCTGATTCATCGCTGCCTGCCAGCAGATCAAATGTCGTCGTCTCAATGCTATTTTCATTTATGACTGAGGGGCTCTGGGAATTTGCAAAATCATTCACCAAGAGTGAATTTAACACAAGGTCTTTTTGCTTTTCTGGTGTGACCTTGTTTATCACAAACTTAAACTGGTCTTTTTTATTGTAATAAAGGGTAATTTTCAGCTCGATAGCAGATGACTTAAACCGCAGCTGTTCCCCATAATTTATCTCTTTGCTATCCTCGAGCTGCAAGCCAATAGAATTCAGTCGTGTGAGAATATCCGCTTTATAATCAAGGTAGCCAGAGCTATTGTTTTGCATGCCGTTTCAAGATGAGGAGGAAATCACTTAAATCTAACTATTTAACCATAATATTGGTTTTACCAAAGACAGTGTTCAGCTCCAAGAGCTGCTTCTCTTCTGCTCCCTCGTCTCCTATGGTCATTTCATTGTTGTTATAGCGAACTGCTCCGAGCTTCGGGACAGTGACTTCGCCAAAAAAAGTAGTCAATTTTAACACATAAGTCTTGTTTTCTGATAGGTACAGGTCTGTGGTGGCAAATACAGTATTTACCTCGAACTGTTTTGTAGTGGAATCGATATTTGCCAAGTCGATGACATTTTTCCCAAAAACCACGCTGTATTCTCCTGTGGGGTCTTTTGCTGTGGCACTCCTCTCTGTATTGATATGAGTCCTGATCTTTACTTTATTCGGCTTATTTACCTTGAAAATCAAGTATAGCCCTAAATAAATCAACAAAAATGCTAAAAAGAACCTACCAAAAGGGATGTTTTTACCGATTATCTTTTCTAATATTAAAACAAACCCCCATAAAACCAGCAGGCAACCCCAAAAAAGCTTTCCAAATAAAACGCTCATAATATCTCCTTAATCTATGTATAGTAACTCATTCTCGGATATTTTGTTACAAAAAAACCAATTTCGTTGGGGAAGATATTGTAGGGAAGGCAACCCCTAGCCTTCCCTACAATATTCTGACTAAAAAATAACTTCTTGAAAAAATTTGTTTATAATATTTTATATCTCTATATATTATTTCGTGTTACAAGAAGGGACATGCAAGAACGCTTGGACAAGGTCAGACATCGTCCAAGCGTTCTTGCTTTTTCCCTGTTTAAATCTTTTATTTAAAAGCAGTTATGAATTTTCAAATACAAGAAGATATTAAACTCTATCAAACATATCTCTAACTTCAATAAAGATATAGTAGCAGAGAGCGTCCGGCTCTCCGTATTTTGTATAAACCCGATTGATTAATATGTTGGAGTGAATACGGAACGATGTTCTCTTCGAAAGGCTGTTCCCTACGAAATAAAAGATTTGACAAAAAATAAGCTTTTAAAAACTTTGGTTTTATGAGGGGAGTATGTTGAAGGTTAGTGTAGTTCGAGTTAGGTTATTATTTTTATGTATTATCTTGATAACCTTGTTGATTAATTCGTGTGAAAAACAAGAAGTCAACCCCATTTTTGACGATACAAACACCTATCGCTATTATTATGAAACCCACCTGAACGAAAAGCAGAAGGAAATCTATCGCATAGTTTTGGCAGGAGTGTTGCGGTTAAAGACAGATTTTGAAGTTCCTTTTTCCTCCATAGAAGAGTATTCTAGCATATTCAACTATATTCGGCAAGATAATCCTATACTATTTTATGTCTCAAATTTTACCCTAAAAACCTACTCAAACAAAAAGAAGTGTGTCTTTGTTCCAAAATATTTACATGATAAAGCATATATCATACGGCGAATGCAAGATATAGAAGAGTATCTTTTTCAATTTGAAATAGCTAAAAATATGAGCGATTTAGATAAGGAGTTGTATGTTTATAAGTTCTTTACAGATAGCTATGTATATGACAAAAGATTCCGAGATTCGTCTTATAATATCCTCGGTCCAGTTATGTATAAAACAGCAGTGTGTGACGGGATAGCAAAGTCTATAAAGTTAGTTTTCGATCATATCGGTCTCAAATGCATATATGTGACAGGGAAAATGATAAACCCACCACCAGAAGCCAATACGGATGGACATGCTTGGAACATAGTGTTCATAGATGATAAAGCATATCATTTAGATGTCACATGGGATTTACCAGAACAGGGCAAAAAAGCCGAATACTACACAAATTTGAACCTAACCGACAGTGAGGTTAAAAGAACGCGGATTATCGAAAGCAAAACTCCCCCTTGCACGGTAACAGGATTGGATTATTTCACTATAAATGGATTAGTAGTCAACAATTTAAACGAGTTTAGCTTATTTATTTACCGAAGATTGGTAAACAGAGAAAGAAGAATAGTTGTAAGATTTCTAAATATGTCTTTTTCTAAACCATTTTATGACTCTATGGTAGATATATCTAGACAACAATACCTCGAAGTTTATAATTCTGTCGCTGCTATCAATACAGTGTATGACGAGGCGTTGATGATCTTTGAGCTAATCTTTGAAACACAAGGAACAGATTACAGCACTAAAAATATACAGGTGGTGAGCAGTATAAATGAATATAGGAACTATGTAGATCAATGCTTGCGAAAAAAACAAAATAGTATAGTTGTCCGATTCCGCAATATGCAATATTCAGACCGCCTGTATAAGCAAATTCAAGACATAGCAATGGACAAATATATCGAAATAAATAAAAAAGGTGTCTCATTAAATATCCAGTATTTTAAAGATGAGATGATATTTGAGCTAGAGCTACGGCAATCTCGGTAAATTA
>WRIO01000212.1 GCA_009782695.1 Candidatus Cloacimonadota bacterium | reverse complement strand
GTGATGGTAAAGAATAGTAATCTCGAACCGACAGAGCTTTACAAAGGGCATTTCTATAAAAATAAACAAGGGAAAAAATAGTCAATTCTAAGAATGTTAATAGCATAGATGACATTGGTAGCGGAGAACCTCCAGGATATTATCGTCGGTGGGGAAGGCAACCCCTTACTTTCCATACTATTTCATCAGCATCATTCTCTTGATTGATGTGGTATCTTCTGTTTTTAACCTGTAAAAATATACTCCACTACTGACAGCATTTCCACTATCGTCCAAACCATTCCAAACGATAGAATGCTTGCCTGCTTGCTGATAATCTTTCCCCAAAGAGCGAATTTTCTGTCCTTTTATATTAAAAATATCTATGTTCACAAAACTATTTTTTTTTAGATAAAAACTAATGGTTGTCTCTGGGTTAAAGGGATTTGGGTAATTATTACAAAGGGATGATTTTGCATCGAATATACTCTGTCAAATATCGGATTCTGACACAGTAATTTCGACATTAAAGACAAAGAAACCATTATTGTTAAACTGCACCATTTTAGATTCTGTTGGGAAAAAATATGTTCTGTTTACATACCTAATATCATCTATTTTTGAACCAATTTGAACTAGGTTATTATCGATTATTTCATAATATATACTGGTGTTTGTGTCATAAGCATTTTCGGAAATCACCCCATTAAAACTGTTAGAAGCCCCCAAAATATTACCAATAACCATATATTCTTGTTCTAGTAGATTGTATCTATATATCATAGACCTATCATATCTATCGGTGACAAATAAACTGTTTTCATCGTGAGGATAAAACCATTTAATATCATAGGGGCTAGGGTGTGAGTAAATGATACTTTGAGGGTCATGGATATCTCTGATACTTATGGTGTTATAGCTGAGTATATACAGTTTATCATCGTATCTGATAGGGAAAGTCGGTAATAGTCCATTGATACTAGAATTATAAACTAAATTATCATCATAAATATAAATATCTACTTGATTTGTATCTCTATTCTCGATATAAATAAAGCTTTCTGACACAGCAATATTTCCCATTCTGTATTCTATAAGATTTGAGGATATTAAGGGGTAATCGGGGGTATTTAACTGGTAAATATCTAAATAATTGCACAATGTGCCATCGATATTTTTATTAGCTCTTGCAAATAATCGACTACCTTTAATCTCGCATAAATTGAGAAATTGGGGTTCAAACTCTTTTGAGAAAATAACCTCATTACTGAGTGCTGATATTATTTCTGTCTGAGAACTATTCGAAAAATGGTTGTTTTTCAAGATATACAGATCTTCATTTGTAAAAAAATAAATGGCATTATAAATCGAGTTTCCGATTGTCTGTATTTTATCATAACTTACCGATAAATCATAAACAGCCAAAAAGTCACTGCGGTTCATATATAAATACGGATAAGATAATGCCATATTCCGAAAGGATATTTCGTTGTTTGATAGCACTTCATCATGGATCAATATGTATTGCCCTTCAGATAATAATTCAAAAACAAGTAAAGAAGCGTGTTTGGTCGATACATATAGAAAATCGTAGGTATAGAGAGCATACCTTGTATCTCATGAAAAATAAATATCCTGTTCGACTGGTATGTCATATAGCATGGTAAAGTTGTAATCAGATTCTACTTCATATACTATTATGCCTGTTGAACAGCAAACTATCAATTTACCTTCTTGGAATTCGATATCAAAAATGTCTGTGATATCAGGCAATAAAACTAGCCCGACCTCTTCCAAAAAATACTCTTCTTCTTTATGGAAAGTAAAAAGCTTGATAGCCATCCCTGAACCATATAAGAATGGTATGGCTATAAGGTTGTCTTGTTTTGCAGCAGCAGACCCTGCGACTCCTTCTTGTAGATAGTATTCAATCTCATAAGTATTTATATTTATCAGAGCAATTCTAAATGAGGCATTATCTGATATCAGGATGTAGTATTCATCGAATAAAACAAAAGCTGGAGATGTGTAATCCATTTGATAATCTACACTGGCGATAAGCTCCATAGGCACAGGGAGTAAATCAAACACTAACAATTGCTTAACTCCTCTAAACCTGTTATTTATAAAACTATAATATTTAGAACCCTGCAGGTGACCTTGATTGTTTGACCTTGGTATCTCATGATAGCTTATTTGATTTAAGCAACCGTTTTCGTAGACTTCATATTCTATGATGCTAGATTCATTCTGAGCTATCACCCTATTATCGTAATAAACGACAGCTGATTTGTAATTGTCTATTTGGTAAATATGCTGCTCATCTGTTATCTGGCCAATCAGCCCGAATAAACCCATGACTAATAAAACCAGGGATCCTAATGCTAATAATAATCTTTTCATCTCTATCCTCCTTTTGGATTTAACTATGGTTGGGTAAGATTTGGTCTATGACCTAGCAAATAAAATCAAATTCAGTTAATTTTACCCTATCGTAATCCAATCCATAGCTTTTAAAACACCCTAGCAGCTCTCACCCGAAGGGGATTGTTCTTGTAGTAATAAAATTGAAAACCATTGTAGTAGGTCTGATACCATGTGTCGTAGAGACCTGCTTCGGTGGATGACCAATACCACCAATTATAGGCATCATCTGACGCTCCAAACTCACCTACACCTCTTTTATATAGATTTATATACATCAAATTCAGCTCTTCTCGGCTGGGTAAGAACCACTCCCCATTTCCATCTATAGCTAGACATACTTGGGCAGCTCTTCCGTATTCCATACGCCTGTTTAACCAATCTACTATGACTTCTGTATTTTGCTTTCCTGTCCCTATGGCAGCAGAAGTGCCACCTATGGTATATCTATATGCTCCCCAGTGGGCAGAAAGTTCAGCTGAAAAAGGTGCTGCCTCCATAAATCGCCAACCTTCAGAGTAACATCCTTTGTCGTAGAAAACGAAGCCTCCCGAAGAGCCAGATACAGATAGTCGAATATCCCTGTTTACTTCTGGTAGGGCGATGTTTATATAGGCAAAATAAGTGTTTAGGAGAGGGCTAGTAATCGTAATCTCATAGCTGCCATAATGGACAGAGGAAAATAGCAATCTGTTTACCTCAGTTGTGTTTTCATAAACTATTGTATTATCTCCATTTATACTTACTAATCGCGCATAGATAGGGATAGTATTTTCATCTGCATAATAATTGTGTATCAGGTTTATCGCGACGGAAGAAAGTTGATGTGGAAGGGGTGTAGCATCTTTGTCTTTAGTTGTTTGATTTATGCAAGAAGATAATGTAAGCATAAT
>WRIO01000211.1 GCA_009782695.1 Candidatus Cloacimonadota bacterium | reverse complement strand
TATCTTTTAAGTTGCGTGTTAAAAGGCATAGATTAAAAACTCTATGCCTCATAAAAGGAAATTATATGAAAAAAATAATATTACTCCTATGTCTTGCTGTGGCTCTTGTAAATTTGTATTGTTTTGAGATAACTGCAAAAAATACCTTGCCAAAAGCTAAGGTATTCATAAAAATAACTCATAATTATTATGCTGATTTGGGTGATATCCCATTTAAAGTCAGATTAGAAAACATCAGTGGAGACTCCTCTCTATACTTTACGGGGACAACTACTGATAACACCGTGATATTTCAAGCTGTTAACTATGGTAGTTATGAGATAGTAGTAGAAAACCCTTTTTTTTCTACTTCCCCTTCATTTATAGAGGTAAATGAGCCTCTTATAACCAAAGATATTAGCATGCTGGTAACCGGTTCAGCAGGTGGATTTGTCTTTTACGACAAAGGGCAATTCTCAGATGGTTGGAGATATTTAGAGGCTGCCCCTTGTTCCCTCGAGTTTTCAGCCCAGTGGGGTATCTACACTTATACTGGAGTCACAAACACTGGTGTAGGAGTAGGAAAAAAGAATACTCAAACCGTAGCAGAATATTTAAATGGAGATCGCTATACAGGATATGCAGCCCAAATCTGCTGGGATATGAATGGAAACAGAGAGTGGTTTTTGCCTAGCAGAGATGAACTAAGCTTTATGTATCACAATCTACATCTGCGAAATGTAGGGGGTTTTGACACTTCTAGTTCAGCCAATTATTTGTCCGGAACAGAGATAAACAGTCACTTTATATGGGTTCATAATTTTGGAAGTGGCTATCAACAGGAGTACTTCAAACGCCAGAATTATAGAGTGAGAGCTATTAGGGCATTTTAAATGAATTAAATGTATCTATATACTCTGCTAATGTGATTTTATACAAATAATTTCTGTAATAAACTGACTATTTTACAGTTCTATTATATTATGCCTAACCACACTTTGACTGTATCCGTCCGAGAACTTATAGAGTCTGTCTTCTTATCAGGTGATCTGAACCTGTCTATGATAGGTGGAAACAGACTCTTGCAAGGTGCAGAAGGGCATCGAGCTATCCAAAAGAAGCGGGTTGACCAGTGGCAAAATGAATTTTCGGTGAGATACAGCACAAGTGTAGCTGAAACTGATATCACTATCCAAGGGCGGATAGACGGCGTGTTAGTCACTGAGGATATCACTATCATCGAAGAGATAAAGACCTATCTAAACGCTCCAGAATTTAAACCTTTTAAGTTAAGTGACTATATAGACGAATCTGCTTGGTTTCAGCATAGTGATATTTGGGAGAAGTATCAAAATTCTTTCAAAGGGCTTTCCTTTTTACACTGGGCGCAGGGATTGATATATGCCTATATTTATATAAAAGAATACGATAAAGCAAATAGCACGGAGCTTTTGTGCCGAGTAAATTATGTAAAGGTGCAAAAGAACATCGAGACACCTTTTGATGTAATCTGTTCAGCAAGATTTTTAGAGTGCTTTTTCTATTATACCTTAAACAAATGGCTCTCTGAACAAACAGAGTATAGCACTATCAAATCCGAAGGAAATGAGTCATTGGTTTCCCTCGATTTTCCCTTTCCCTTTAGGGGTGAACAGCGCAAAATGTCTGTGGCAGTATATAAAAGCATCACAGGGAAAAACAACCTGTTTGCTCGTGCACCCACAGGGACGGGTAAAACTCTGGCAGCATTATTTCCTGCCCTGAAGGCAATGGGGGAGAGGCACACCGAAAAAATATTTTACCTAACCTCTAAGACTGTCGGGCAGACAGTGGCAGAGTTCGGTGCCCAGCTGCTCCAAAAGCACGGTGCGAATATCAGATATTGTGTCATAACTGCAAAAGAAAAGGCATGCTTAAAGGACTATCCTCTCTGTGACCCGGACTTTTGCCAATACACACATGACTATTATTCAAAGCAAAAAAAGGCTTTTTATGAAGCTATGGAGAGTGCTATTTGGAACTATGACAAGATCAAAGAATTAGCCCAAAGATATCAGCTATGCCCTTTTGAATTTAGCCTTTATTTATCGCAAAAGGCAGAAGTAGTTATCTGTGATTACAATTACGCCTTTGACCCCATCGTGCTGATACGCAGACATTTCGATGGTCTAAATCACAGCTATACCTTTCTGGTGGATGAAGCACATAATATGCCAGAACGGGCAAGGGAAATGTATTCCAAAGAACTCGAGAGTCAAGAATTGCAAAAATGGATAGAAGAGTTCCCTAATAAAAAGCTAATTATATACAAAAAGCTAAAGGAACTTCTGGGTCTCTTGGTATCCCTTCCACCCACAGACAAAGAGTTTTTTGTGATAAAGGAGTATCCCTCGAATATCCTCTCGCTTTTAGAAAGTATAAACGCAAAGATATTAGTGCAATTAGAGAAAAAGAACAAGCATTTTGTGAAATACTATATGATAAAGATTTATTTTCAAATCCTTTTTAAAATCAATAGTATAAAGACCATTTCACCAAATCATGTAATATATTACCAGCGCGTAGATACTGCTTGCACTCTAAAAGTTTTTTGCATAAACCCAAGCCAGATATTCACAGAATATACAAAATTAGCTATCTCCTCCACCTTCTTTTCAGCCACTCTCCATCCATTTGACTATTTTTGTGAGATACTCGGAAAAAAGGAAACCGACAAGAGACTCTCCCTACTGTCACCCTTCCCAAAAGAAAATCTCGGTATGTATATTTACACAGGTATCAATACATTATATCAAAATCGTGACAATTCTTATCAACCTATTGCAGACTTGATTTATAACACTTCAAAACTGAAAAAGGGTAATTATTTGGTGTTTTTCCCTTCCTTTGCCTTTATGAATGGGGTGGTGGCTGCCAGCGAAGAGTATAAACAAGAAGCTAACTACACTTTCCAAAAAAGGAATATGTCTGTGACAGCACGAAAAGACTTTTTGAGTTTATTTGACAAAGAAAATCAAACTGCTATAAACTCCGACAAATCCTTCATTGCCTTTGCAGTGATGGGCGGGATATTTGGCGAGGGAATAGATTTGATAGGCGACAAGCTGATAGGATGCTTTATCGTGAGTGTTGGCTTGCCTTCTTTGGGTGGTGAAAAGGAGCTAATAAAGGACTATTACGAGCAAGCTACCCACCAAGGTTTTGAATATGCTTATCGGTTTCCAGGATTTAACAAAGTGATGCAAGCAGCGGGGAGGGTTATCCGCAGCGAAAATGACAAAGGGATTATAGTCCTAATAGACCAAAGGTTCGGAAAACAAGATTATATAGACTTATATCCCCCA
>WRIO01000210.1 GCA_009782695.1 Candidatus Cloacimonadota bacterium | reverse complement strand
CCTTTATTTTAGTGTTTATTATTTCTTTATTGATCATTTTTGATGTGATGAAAACCCGAATAAATCACGATGAAGAATTGAAAAAACAGCTTATTTCCAGCAAGGTAAATATCATCAAAGACCAGCTAGCAAAACTAGTGTATAAAACAGATATTTTGGCAACCTTTATCGAAATAAATGACGGTGAAGTAAAGAATTTCCCAACCATAGCAAAGTCAATAATGGAGCAGGATGATGATATCATCTTGAACCTAATATTGGCACCCCGTGGCATAGTGGAATATGTTTATCCTCGATATGGCAATGATGCAGTGGTGGGGCTTGATTTTTTAGCAGAATCTTCGCCTGGTTCTCGCGAGACATTGCTTGCTGTAGAAAAAAGAGATGCTGTCTTAGCCGGTCCTTTGCAAGCCCAGCAGTCACATTTAGGATTAGTTCTCACAGGCAGAAAAGCTGTGTTTCTGCACGCTGAAAACTACGAGACCGAGTTTTGGGGTATAGTCTCTATTACTTTAAAATCGCCTGAAACTATCAAAAAAGCAGGCTTTGATGAGCTCAAATCTCATGGATACGATTACGAAATTTCCCGCATAAATCCTGATACAGGACTCGAAGAGGTCATCGATAGGAGCCAGCACAACGAGAAAAAACACCGTTGCTTTGAGCAGAAAGTTATGTTTTTAAACACCGAATGGCACTTTAAGATTTGCCCCCTAAAAAGCTGGTATCAATACAAAGAGACTTGGATATTTCTACTTATCGCCTTTTTGTTTAGCTGGCTACTAGCAAATGCAGTGCATAAACAGCTGCGCATGAACCAGCTAAAGCAGAAGATGAACGCTGCTATCGATTACACCTACCTACTACTGAACACTTCACCCTATTCTTGTATGCTCTGGGACAAAGAGCTAAATCTATATTATTGTAATGACGAGACTTACAGACTTTTCGGCATCAGCAAAAAAGAAGACCTAAATAATATCATCAAGCTCATATCTCCAGAGTTTCAACCAAACGGAGAAAAAAGCAGCGATGTGGTGGTAAAAGCCGTAAAAGGTGCCTTTGAAAGAGGCACGACCCGTGTCGATTTCTTGCATTACACTCTCAAAGGAGAACCTATCCCTTGCGAAATAACAATCAACCCCATCGAGAGCCACGGTGAGATGTATGTGGCTGCATACCTCACAGATATGCGTAGGCAAAACGCCTATCTCGAGGAGATAAATAAAGCTCGGGAAACTGCCATAGCTGCCAGTAAGGCGAAAAGCACATTCCTATCAAATATGAGCCACGAAATACGCACTCCCATGAACTGTATCATCGGCTTTGCAGAGCTTGCCCGCGATGACGAGATTTCCCCCAGAACTTATGATTACTTGACAAATATCATAAACAGCTCTGTCCTGCTTCTGGATATCATAAATGACATACTTGATGTGTCCAAAATAGAGGCGGGGAAGATAGAGCTGGAGCATATCCATTTTACTCTCAGCGATGTGCTAAGGCAATGTCAGCAAATCATCTCACCCAAAATAGACAATAAAAATGTCACTCTGTTTACTTATGCAGAGCCCTCTATCGGACGTAAACTGCTGGGCGACCCCACTCGTCTCCGACAGATCATCATAAACCTGCTGTCAAACGCTGTGAAGTTTACAAAGACCGGCTCTATCAAGCTTCTAACCTCTGTGGTCTCTATCAGTGAAAAAAGCGTAACTATCCACTTTGAAGTAAAAGACAGCGGCATAGGCATGACAAAAGAACAGATCGACAAGATCTTTGAACCTTTTTCACAGGCTGACGAGAGCATCACACGTAAATATGGCGGAACTGGGCTTGGACTTGCTATTACAAAAAATATGATAGAGCTGATGGGCAGCACCCTAAATGTGGAAAGTTCACCGCAAATAGGGAGCAGATTCCATTTTGATATAAAATTTGACACCATAGATGTGCCTGTCGATATCGACCCCGAAACGCCTGATAAAGAGATGGTGCAGCCGAAATTTGAAGGTAAAATATTGGTCTGTGAAGATAATATCCTAAACCAACAAGTGATAAAAGAATACCTCTGGAAAGTTGGTCTCGACACAGTGATAGCCAAAGACGGTCAAGAAGGCGTAGATATAGTAAAAGAATGCATAGAACACCAAAAAAGACCTTTCGATTTAATCTTTATGGACATCCACATGCCTGTATTAGACGGCTTCGGCGCTACTGCACAGATCCAAAAGCTCGGATACACCAGACCTATCATTGCACTCACTGCTAATGTCCTAACTGATTACATAGAGCAATATAAAGAAAAGGGTATGAAAGGATACCTCGGAAAACCCTTTACAAAGCAAGATTTGTGGCGCTGCTTACTTACTTACCTGCAACCTATAGAGAGCGAATCTGACACAAAAAATGATGACGCTTACTACGAAGAGCTTTACAAAAAAATAAAAATCAGCTTCTTTAAAACTAATCAAAATGTCATCTCCGAGATAAATAACGCTATCAGGACAAATGATCTAAAATCCGCTCACAGGATAGCACATACTCTAAAAGGTATAGCTGGACAAATCAGTGAAATTCGCCTCCAAAAACTCGCAGAAGCTGTCGAATTTGCCCTAAAAAATGATAAAAACGAAACTACCTTTGAGCAGATGAATGAGCTGGAGACAGAGCTAAAGATAGTGATGCACAAAATAGCACCACTCATGGTGAATGAAAACTCGAAAGCAAATACAGCCACCGAAACACGTGAAAACCCCAAAGATCTATTGAAAAAATTGCAAAATCTCCTAAAAGATAAAGATGCCGCTTGTGTGGAGATGGTAGATGATTTAAAACAATTAAAAGGAACAAAGAACCTGATAGCTGAGATAGAAAACCTTGATTTTAAAAAGGCTTTAGCAGAGCTAAAAAAAATAAAAACAAAATAAAAGATTGAAAGGCTTACACAGTAAGGAATGATATGGAAAATCAAACAAAGAAAAGAATACTCGTGATAGACGACGAAAAGACAAATCGACTTTTCTTGTATCAAACTCTAAAAAATGATTTTACTATCTATATGGCTATAGACGGCAAGGAAGGTCTCGATGTGGCAAAGAAAAACTTGCCTGATGTCATATTACTTGATGTTATTATGCCGGGGATAGACGGCTATGAAGTGATCAGTAAACTAAAAACGAACGCCAAAACAAAGGATATACCGGTGGTTTTCGTGTCTGGGCTTAGCTCTGAGGAAGAGATGCAAAAGGGGCTTTCGCTTGGGGCGATAGACTTTATCACGAAGCCTTTCCGCATAGATGATGTTAAAAAAAAGATACATGATTTATTAT
>WRIO01000209.1 GCA_009782695.1 Candidatus Cloacimonadota bacterium | reverse complement strand
CACCCCGATTACAAGCTCTCCGACCTGCTAGAAAAGAAAGATCTAAAGGGAAAGCAGCACTTCACAAAACCGCCTGCCTACTACACAGAAGCCACCCTCATAAAAGAGCTGGAGACACTCGGTATAGGACGCCCCTCGACTTATGCAAGCATCACAAACACTATATTAGAAAGAAATTATGTCGAATTGAAGGAAAAGAAGTTTTTACCCACTGACCTCGGACACGCTGTAAATAAGTTCCTGGTGGCGAATTTTGACCAGCTTTTCAATGTCGATTTTACCCGTGAAATGGAGGAAAAACTCGATAATATCGAGAGTGGCACCCAGAAATGGCATGACCTTTTGTATGACTATTATTCTGCTATGAAGGTGCTGATGGACAAGGTAAATATATCAGAATCAAAGAAAGATATAGCGAAAAAGACAGATATTATTTGTGACAAATGCGGCGCACCTATGGTCATAAAAATCAGTAAACTCGGACAGTTTATCGCCTGCTCAGAATACCCTAAATGTAGCAATAAATACAACTTCACCAAAGATGCCGACGGAAATATAAACAAGATAGACAACACAACCAAAGACACAGATATCATCTGCGACAAATGCGGTAAACCTATGGTGATAAAAAAGAACAAAACCGGAGGAGATTTCCTTGCGTGCACAGGATACCCAAAATGCAAAAACGCGAAAAATGTCCAAAAGTCAGAAAAAGGAGACCTCGAGGTCGTTCCGCAAAAACCCACCGGCGAAAAATGTGAAAAATGCGGCGCTGATATGGTGATGAAAAGCGGTAGATTCGGCGAATTCCTCGCCTGCTCAGGTTACCCCAAATGCAAAAATATCAGGTCAAATAAACCGCAGGTGGCTTGCCCCGAATGCAAAAAAGGCAATCTGGTAGCCAAAAAAAGCAAAAAAGGTGTATTCTACGGATGTTCAAACTACCCCGATTGCAAATATTTGTCAAACTATAAACCAGTCCCCACCGCCTGTGCAGAATGCGGAAACCCTTTCCTTTTCGAACACAAAAAGAAGGGCGAAGAGCCAGTGCTAGTCTGTCCGTCTTGCAAGAAGGAATATCAGTAAAAATTAGAAATTAGAAATTAGAAATGTGGTGTGCTCCGCACGGATAGAAGATTGTCAAACCTCCCCGTCAACAAGTTGACACCCCTCCAACTTGATGGGAATTTCTGGATTCTTCGCTTCGCTCAGAATGACGGATAGGGGTTGTAAACCGGTCGAGGATTCCCCTCCGTTTCGTAGGGAACAGCTTGTCGTAGCGAACATCCGTCCCCAAGCCACATTATTAAAGACAATAAACGCAAGAGGATATATAAAATGAAAATATTACAATTTATCGCGATTTTGGTTTTAACAAGCGTTTTGATGATTGCTTGTGCTAGTGGGAAGAAACAAAACCGCACTGAGCCTATCATCACGAGTACAGAGCTCAAAGAATTGGATACAGTACTGAAAGAAGCTGCTGACAATATAGCGAAATATATATCACAAAACATCAGGATAGCTCTTTTAGATTTTGATGCTCCCAGCGACAAAATGACTACTTATGTGTTAGATGAGCTGGCGACAAATTTGGTTCAAAAAAGAAAATACACGGTGGTTGATAGAAAGGAAATCGACTTGATATTACGGGAGCAAGGTCTGCAACGAACAGGAGAATTTTCTGATCAAACCGCCGAAGAGATGGGAAAGCTATTAGGGGCTCAATATATAGTATCTGGCTCATATACTGACTTGGGTACTTACTGCCGCATACTCATCAGGGTGCTTAGTGTGAAAACAGCCTCTATCGAAGTGCAACACCGAGATGATGTGCAAAAAAATCTACTGATCACAGAGCTGCTGAAAGGCGGAAAAACAGTGCATATACCTATGGAAGCTCCAAAAACTCCAAGCTATAAAGTCGGCGACAAAGGTCCTTCTGGAGGTTATATATTTTTCGATAAAGGCTCATTATCTGACGGCTGGCGATATTTGGAAGCTGCTCATGAGGATTTTGAATTTAAGATTTTATGGAGTAGCACTTATGATAATATTACTACCTTTGACGCTGTGGGAACAGGAAGTAAGAACACCGAGAGAATTGTAAAATTTTATGACGATAAAGGTAAAAAAGACACAGCGGCACATAGATGTGCTGCTTTGAACATCAAAGGATTTAAAGATTGGTTTTTACCCAGTAAAGATGAACTGAACCTGATGCACAAGAATCTGGCAGCAAAGAAGTTGGGGTTTTTCCAAACCACTTCTGACATTGTTTATTGGTCATCTACCCAAAGTAATGTTAGCCTAGCATGGTATCAAAATATAAAAAATGGTAACCAAGATCACGGCAATAAAAACCACCCTTACCGAGTTCGTCCCGTTCGGGCTTTTTGAGTGGAAACCACTTACAATAGAATTATTGAAAAAAGAGGCAAAAAAGTTCTCGATAATAGAGTCCAAATACGAGGAGTCATCGATTTATAGCACTTCTGATGGCAGAGCGATAGGCACATATTTAGAACACAAATTTCAAGCTTTTTTGGAGAGAAAATATACTTATGCCAGACGTAATTCCGCGCGAGGCAAAGATTTTCCTGATGAAAGCCTAAACACAGACATAAAGGTCACGAGCATAAATCAACCCCAGTCATCCTGTCCATTTAAATCTGCAAGGCAAAAGATATTCGGACTGGGCTATAATTTACTCCTATTTGTTTATGAAAAAATTGACAATATTACCAACCAAAAGAGCAGATTAATATACTTCACACCATTTTCATAGAAAAAGAGGTTTCGGGTGATTACCAGTTGACTACATCCATCAATTCTATCCTCGAAAACAATGGAAATAAAGACGATTTAATAGCTCTATTTTTCGATAAAAACTTGCCAGTAGATGATATCGAAGACGACCTTGTTTATACTCTCCTCAAGAGTTCTGATATCGTAAATGATGTCACGACAGCCCGAAAAAAAGTCATTATTACTCAAAATTTCGTTAATCAGGATACAGAATATATCAAATATTGTTACCCCAAAACATGGAAATACTTAATTGACCATATTGACTACTTTTTAAAAAGAAAGAGTAGTGTGTATAAAAATAAACCACTATTCTCAATCTTTTCTATAGGGGAATATAGTTTTTTACCCTATAAAATAGCTATTTCCAGTTTATACAAGAAGATTTGCTTTCAGCTGATAATGCCTGATGATAATAAACCTGTGATGGTGGATGATACTTGTAATTATATCTCTTTTGAGACAGAAACAGAAGCCAGATTTGTATATTCACTTTTGATATCAAAAACAGTAGAGGTTTACCTGGA
>WRIO01000208.1 GCA_009782695.1 Candidatus Cloacimonadota bacterium | reverse complement strand
TCAAAGACCAAGAATTTTACAAAAACTATATGGACAAGCAATATGCTAAATATAATGTGGTTACGCACCACGACCTGATACCCGAAAATATCTATGAGGTTCCTTCTAGCGAGATGGGAGTGGTTATCGTGGAGGGAAAGCACCCCGATATCGCCCTCACCTTAGGCGAATATTTTAATGCACTGCGTTCGGCATCGCAAGAAAGAGAAGACATCAGCCTACCGCAAGTGCGTAGCAGAATTTTGAAAAAAGAGACAGATAGCCGTGTAATGTATGCTGCTGCCCAAGATGCGAAGCTCTTGACCAGAAAAAAAGACGACTACCAAATACAACAAACATCCCTTTCCACTATCCTCAGCTTTTGGTATAGCGAGGAAGTAAGCGATAAAATAACGGTTAGCCAAGAGGAAATCCAGAAATACTACAACGATAACTTAGGCAGACTAATGATACAAGCTCATCGTGAGATTAGACAGTTTGTGGCAAAAAATGAGAAGGACGCTAAAAAACATCAAAAAGCTATCGCAGGTTTTTTAAAGAAAGGACAGACCACAAAGATCATAGACTTGATCAGGGCAGAGTCCCTAAAACCAGAAGGTGACGGCATACTCCCCAATGTCTATGCAAATGGTATCATACCCGGTATCGGCAGAGACCAAGTGTATAACAATAAAGTGTGGGAAACAAAACCAGGCACAGTCAGCGATATCTTTACAAATTCCAAAGATGAGATAGTATTCTTTTATATCACCAGCGAGACGCCTGCTGTTCCGCGCCCTATGGAAGATGTAGCAGCTAGCCTACGAAGCAATGTTCATAGAACAAAAGCCAATGAATTATTTGACGAACGCAAGGAACAATTATTAGAAGAATACGCAGTGGTGATTCATTATGACCGATTAGTAAGCCGTATCACTCCCGAAGAGCTGTTTGTAGTGGCAGAAGATGCTCAAAGAAGGTCTGCTTATGCAGATGCAGTAAGCACTTACGACCAAATCATTACCGACTTTGCAGGCAGTGATCATGCTTATCGGGCTTTATTTATGAAAGGCTTTGTTTTAGCAGAAAATATGGGTAACACAGATAAAGCTATCGAGGTTTTCTCACAGTGCTTGTCTATGAACCCCAAAGGGGATCTAAACGAAGCTATCGAATTTATGATGGAGTCTCTGCTATCTGGTGAGCTACCAGAATTTATGCAAGCAGACTAAAACAATGTGCAGTGAAGGGAATGATGCCTAGCAAATTTATGACGGAACTATGATCACTTCGCTAGGCACAGTTCCTTACCGGATGTAAAAATGTCTGAAAATCAAAAATACACTATATTTATGGAACCAAATTTTGGTTTTTTAAAGCTGATAGACACCCAAAAACTGATAGATGACTGCACAGAAAAATGGTTTAACCAAACACTTTGTGAGGTCAACGACTGCATCATCCGGCTCGGGGTGTTCAATGAAGGTGAGTTTCACTGGCATAAACACGACCATGAAGACGAGTTCTTTTTGGTCATAAAAGGCGAGCTGTTTATAGAATTCCATGAGGAGAGTTTGCTCTTAAAACAGCATCAAGCTATCACTATCCCAAAAGGCACGCTGCACAGAACTTTCGTCAAACAACCCACTGCTGTCATCATGGTGGAGGGAAAGTCTGTCATACCGACAGGGGATAAATAAAAGCTATAAAGTTAACTTCATGACCAAAACCCTAATAGCTATCTGTATATTTATCGTTTGTGCAAATATATTTGCTAGCGACTATCCTGTCATAAACGAAGTTTATCATTCTGCCCCGCCTGGGCAAAAATGGATAGAGATTTACAATCCCAGCCCCTTCCCTTTTCAGCTGCAAAACTGGTCTTTACAGGTGGCAGAAACGCACTGGGACACTGCGCTAGTGTTTCCTACTGTGGTGCTGGCACCCAGACAATATATAGTAATAGGTGAGACCAATGTCAGCTTCGCAGACTACCACGCGAGCCTCAACCTAACCCACACCGACACTGTGTGTGGAATACGCCTCGTAAATGAGCAAAATAACTACACAGACACCATATTATACGGCTTTTCAAACCCACACCAACTGTCTGATGACGCACATCACCCTGCTACACAATATGTATCACCAGCACCCACAAGCTGCTCGTTAGCCCGATATCCAAACGGATATGACACTGATGACGTATCGGATTGGAAGGTAGCCGACACACCCACCCCAGCAGCCCCAAATTTTGTGTTTTATGACCTCGCTATTGCCGATTTATATATCACTTACGTAGATAATATTTATCTTTTGCACACAGTTATCCACGACTTGTCCACACCCTTTGTGGATATCTCCCAGATAGTTTTGACCCTCTTTTTGAACGATATTACTATCTATCAGAATGTGCCAAACATCACGTTTCATACGGGGTTTGCCACTTTTTCTCACCCCCTGTCTTTGCAAAATAATAGCGGGTATTTGATAAAAGCTCTGATAAGTTATCCACACGATGTGGACAACTCAAATGATAGCAAAATCTTGCACTATTGGGTCGGTGAAAAACCTGTGATTTTGAACGAAATTCTATATGCACCTGTCTCTCCGGAGCCAGAATGGATAGAGCTGTTTAATCCTTCAGATGAGATTTGTGTCCTCCAGGATGCTTACTTTACTGACGTAGCAGGTCGAACCAGTGTTTTTAGTGCTACACTCGAGCCTGCGCAGTATTTTGTCTTGACCCAAAATAAAATAAATCTCCTGGCAAAATACCCTTTTCTCGAAGCCGACAAGGTTTTTCAGCCGACCTCGTGGGCGACTCTGGTAAACACCCGCGACACTGTGGAGCTTTTTTATAGCAGTGGCGTGCGGATAGATAGCTTGTCTTACACAGGTGTGAATAGTATGCGAGGGCGGTCACTTGAGAGGGTAAATCCTTGGTCAGAAACCAGCGTGGCATGGCTGTATAGCACGGCTGATACCGGTGGCACGCCACTGGCAAAGAACAGCGTGACTCCTGCTGCGATAGAGCTGCAAATCCCGGATGTGAGCCTACGGAAGCGAAATGATGTTTTAGAGATAGTAGTTACGGTAGCAAATAATGGATATAGCGATGTTTTTACTGCGATGCTGACAGTCTCTATGCGATATGAGGTAGAAGATACTTTTGAGGTTATTACAGAGCATGAAATCAGCAGCGTGGGAGAATATAGCACATATAGTACTTTTCCACTGATGAAAGGCTATGTCTATTATTTGTGTGAACTAGACTACACATCAGAGGCTTTGGCACATCCTGATAGGTCGTTCACAGAAAAAGTAAGTTTCATAAAGTCTTATCTAAATGAAAGACCGCCAGTGGT
>WRIO01000207.1 GCA_009782695.1 Candidatus Cloacimonadota bacterium | reverse complement strand
TGCACTGCCATGCAACCGTTTTCGATGATGGACAGCTGGCTCATCGCAACTCCACTTCGAGCTTTGTTCTCACCTTTTAGAGTAACAGGCTGCTTAGTATTGTGTAGGATATAATCTACTGTTTTCATATAACTCCCTTCTTTATTTATGCTTTTACACTGCTGTTCCCTTTATCACATACTGTGAGGGGGGAACTAGCTGAAAGCCCATTTTTTTGGCTTCGTTTATAAAAATTTGCAATCGCTGTAGTCTGCCTTTGTCGAAACAGTGTGTGATAACCAGCGCTCTATTTTTGTTATTTTTAAGCCTTTGCAATTCTCGCAAGCAGTCATATAGCACTGCATCTGTGCTGTCTGGTGCGTCAAGGAAAAGGTCGCGAGATTCATAAGCTACACCCATTTCTAGTGCTATCTCACGCACTACAGAATTTGGAGTGGTTTTACTGTCGATAAAATAATAATCGTGCTCTTGCATATACCGAAAGACAGAGCGGAGAAGCCTTTTGTTTGATGTGATCTTGCTGCCCATGTGGTTGTTCCCGCCTATCGCAAACTTATTATTATCAAAATAAATATTCATTCTATGGTAAATCTCACGTTCGTTTAAATGACTAAAGATAGCATTGTTACCAGGATTTGCATTCGAATCTGCCTCCATAGGTATATGCACTATCACTTCACGCCCTGATTTGATAGCCTTGTCTATAGCGACATTACTAAAAGGCAAGCCGGGGATTACAGCGAATGCAACCGCTTTGTCCAGCAGGCAGAAGCTATCGAGTAATGGTCCGTTATATTGCCCAAAATCATCTATTATTATGCATAAAAGTGGCATATTGGGTGGGTTTATGGTCATAGTAAAACGAGGTGTTTCTTTTTGAAAAATCTCTACTATAGCGTATTGGTCATCAGCTGGTGACCAATATGCATTTCTCAAGCGGTTACGTGAGCTACTAATCACTCCACGATAGCTGAGTCCAAAGTCTTTTGCTAGCCTTTTTATCTCGATGTCAGTTTCGTCTATTTCTTTGAAATCCTTTACAGGGATAGTGTAATAAATACTGCCATTACGCTGGGTTCGTTGAACTGTATTTGTGTCAATCCCTATCTTGATAGCTGCTGTCAATATCACCCTATCCATAGGCACTGAGACTTCTGTCTCACGAGTATGTTTGTTGCATCCCCAAAATAACAATACTATGATGATTATCAGTAAATTTCTTTTCGCCATATACTAAACTGCTTCTCTTTCTTGTCTCTCTACTAAAGTATTTAATTATATTGGAATGCCACTATAAATAATACTGCTTTTTCGTCAAGTATATTTTACAAGAAAATCTAAAATTTGCTTTTTTTTAAAAAGTGCTTGACTAAAAACGGCATATTATTTTTTTGGCTTCTCATAAAAACTAAATGTATATACAAGATAAAAAGAGGTAAAAATGCTCGAAGATTTAAGAAAAAATCAAAAATGGATTATATGGGCGATAGCTATAATTTTCATAGCTGGTATGGGATTGATGGGGATCATGAGTATCTTTAATCCTACACCAAGTGTAGGCTCGATATACGGTAAAAAGATTTATTTACAAGACTATGACAGAATGTTTCGGCAAAATGTGCAACAGTATCAATATCAAAATCAAGATGCCAATATCGACGACCAAGCATTAAAGAATATAAATGACCAAACATGGGAACAAAACCTAAGCCGAATAGTGATGGATAGACAGCTCAAAAAGTATCGTATAAAGGTAAGTGACCAAGATGTGCTAAATAAGATAAAGAATGATCCACCAGCTGAACTGCACCAAAATCCAGAATTTTTGACAAATGGAGCATGGGACCAACAGAAATATATGTCTATATTAGCCAATAATGTCGAATTTGCCTTAGTCCTCGAAGATTATGTTCGTCAGCTGCTACCTTATGAGAAGCTAGAAAAAAAGATCAAAGACCAGCTAGTGGTGACAGTAGATTCTGTTCGGGTAGATTGGCTAGAAAAGAATGATAAAGTTTCTGCAAAAGTGATAAATTTAGATTGGAATAGCATAGAAACTCAGGAAGTGTCTGACGCTGAAATTAAAGCGTTTTATGATAAAAATAAAAACAACTACAAAAAAGAAGCAGCCCGTAAATACCGCTATGTGACCTTGAAGTTAGAGCCTTCGGACTATGATATTCAAAGAGCAAAAGAGGATATCGACTATGTCTATGACCAACTGATAAAGGGTGGAGACTTTGCGGAGCTTGCTGCAGAATATTCACAAGACCCGAGTAATGCTCAAAACGGTGGCTCATTAGGGTTTTTTGGGCGCGGTCGTATGGTGCCAGAATTTGACACTATAGCGTTTGAGTCGAATGTAGGTGACCTATCAGTACCTTTTAAAACTCAATTCGGTTGGCATATCATGCAAGTGACAGGTAAGCGGGACAACGAGCAAGGTGAACCAGAAGTGGAAGCGAACCATATTTTGATAAAGACAGAAGCATCAGAACTCACAAAAATAGACTTACGCAGCACTGCAGACAGAATAGCGAGTATAGCCGAAAGAACAGGCTTGGAAAAAGCAGTAGAAGGTATGGAGCTTGAAATCCGCGAGACCCCTGAACTATTTACCACTTCTCGTAGTATCCCTGGCATCGGAAACTTCCCAAATCTGGTGAGTGAAGCCTTTAGCAAGAGACTCGGTTTTGTGCCTCCCGCAGTCTCTTTAAACGACGGATCTTTCGCTGTCCTTGAGCTTTCTTATATCAAAGGTGCTCATATACAAGACCTTGAGCTAGTCACAGAGGTCGTAAAAAGAGAAGTCGACAAAGAGAAACGCACAAATATCGTTCTGGAAAAAACAAAAGAATTTATGGCAAAACACACTCCAGACGAATATCTAGAATATGCTGCTGAATATGGCTTTAAAGTCGTAGATGCAAATGAAAGGTTGGTCACCCAATCGATATCAGGCATCGGTATGGATAGAAAGCTGATGAATGTCTTATTCACAAAGGAAGCTGGAGAATGGACCGAAATCATCTCCACAGACAGAGGTAATTTCCTAGCTTTAGTCACAGAAAGACATATACCAAATATGGACGACTTCTTTGCCAATCAAGAAACTTTGACGAGTGAATATAAACAACGAAAAGAAAGCACCCATTACTCACAATGGTATCAAAAGGTAAAGGAAGAAGCAGATATCAAAGACCTACGATATCAGTATTATTAGAATATAGTGCTCTCCTTTCTTTCCCTGCCATACTGATTTACTGTATGGCAGGGGAAGAAGGATATAAATAGTCCATCGCTTTTGGTCAGATCTTGATTCCCATGAATATACTGCGACTTACTGCATCATT
>WRIO01000206.1 GCA_009782695.1 Candidatus Cloacimonadota bacterium | reverse complement strand
TAGAAGAAGAAGATCTGTTCATGGGTTCAGAGCAAGGATGTCGACAAAAAATGGACGCAAAGTGCTTAGTCGCAGAAGAGCAAGGGGTAGAAAAGTCTTGACAGTTTCATGTTAAGAGTGACTTCTACAAAAGATTACGCTCTATTACGCCAGTCGTCTGCAAAGATAATCGGAAAATATTTTATAATAGTTTACCTGCAAGATAATAAATCAAGTGAAAGTAGTGCAGGGATTACAGTTAGCCGGAAGATAGGAAACGCAGTAACTCGAAACAGGGTAAAACGGAGAGTCAAAGCTTTTTTACAATGCTATGACCTTACCTCTGATTGCTTTCCATTTATGTGTAATATCATAGCGTTACCTTCTATAGTAGAGGCTAAATGGTTGTCAATGTGCAAGGATTTAGAAAGAGCTATACAAAAGGTTCAAATGAGTTGTTTGAATGGGAAATCATAAGCAATATGATAAAAATATTTTTTTTGCATAGGAGCCGGTTATATTATTAAACACCCTATTTCTGTCAATGATAAATTTTTATCAAAAATGCATATCGCCCTATTTACCCCCTTCTTGTAGGTTCACCCCTACTTGTAGTAACTACTCAAAAGAAGCTTTTATGAAATATAACTTCTTTAAAGCGCTCTATTTAACGATAAAGCGAATATTAAAATGCAACCCTTTCCATCCTGGTGGCTATGACCCATTGGTATAGATGTAAAATGTCAAAAGATTTATTATTAGGTGGTTATTTTTATATGACTACCCAGCAAAAGAATTTTGAGTACGCAGATGAAATGAAGTTCAAATCGGAGGATTTTTGGAAAAAAGAACAGCATTAGCTATATTGCTAATAGCCGTGGTTTATTGGTTTTCAGCACAATATCTTTGGAAACCTGCATCTCCTGTCCAAAACACAGTAGGTAAGACACATACTGAGCCTATGGATAGAGTTTCTGATATTCAGATGACATCTTCAGATAGAAACCAAATCCTCTTACAAGATTCTGATAAAGATAGAGAAGACGATATCATCCTCTCAAACAGCAAAATGAAGATATCTTTCTCAAATGTTGGTGCTGTGATAAATAAAGTGATATTGAACGATTTCGAACTATCTGCTCACCAGCAGGTAAACTTGATACCAGATCATCGCTCTATCTTACAGATTACGGACCTTTTGCCTGATATCAACGAAAGAGTCTTTGACTATACTAAAAGCTTTGAAAACAACAGACAAACAATTACCTTTGAGATTATAAGCAATGAACATGATATAGTTTTTAGGAAAAGGTTTGTGATGCATGATGATTATCTGATAGAGATGTTTCTAGAAGGAGAGAATCTGCCTAATTTTGACTCATACACCCTCTCCATGAATTCGGGTATTAGTGTCACCGAAACGAATAAAGCAGCTATCAAAGATATGAAAAATTCTTTCAAAATAGTCAGCCAAATCAATTGGGAATTGCGATCTATACCACTTTCCAAGCTCAGTAAGGGGGCTGCTCCCTTCACAGGAAGTGTGAATTGGGCTGCGGTCAGATCAAAGTATTTTACTATGGCTATCATCCCCGATGAACCCGTGATGGCGACGTCATTGAACCCCAATTTGATAGGCGAAACTATGGGGTTTGACCTGAAAATAAAATATAGTCACCCTCTGACAAATTTAAACGATCAGTATAAGATTTATCTAGGTCCAGTAGTGTATCACAATCTAAAAAAATATGACAATGGAATGGAAAACATCGCAGAATTTGGTGCTAAATGGCTACGTTGGCTTGCTAAACTGTTTTTGATTTTCATTCAATTTTTACATAAATATATCGGAAACTACGGAGTTGTAATCATCATCTTTGCTTTAATCCTAAAGTTTTTATTGAGTCCCTTGACGAATAAAGCTTTAAATGCAGGAAAGCAGATGCAAAAAATACAACCATATGTCAAAGAAATACAGACAAAGTATAAAGATATAAAAAAACAACAAGAAGAGCTAAGAAAACTTTACAAGGAACACAAAGTAAACCCTCTAGGAGGTTGTTTACCTTTACTACTACAAATGCCGATTTTCTTCGCTCTATACCCTGTCCTTCGTTATTCTATAGAATTCCGTCAAGCAAGCTTTTTCGGTTGGCTTTCTGATCTGTCAGAGCCAGATCCATATTGGGTTTTGCCTATAGCAATGGGTATCTTCATGTTTGTTCAGCAGAAGATGACCCAAACAGCCCAAGACACTTCTCAAATGGATGAAAAACAGCTAGCAATGGTGCAGAGTCAGAAGATGATGCTGTATATGATGCCACCGTTTATGGTGTTCATTTTCAGTAGTCTTCCCGCTGGCTTGGTCCTCTATTGGACTACTTTTAATGTCTTTTCTATAATCCAACAATATTTCCTGAACAAAAAAAACAAAAAAGAAGGAAAAATATGAATATTATAGAAAAAAAAGGCAATGATATCCTTGATATCATCAAACAATTCAAAAATGAACAGAAAGTAAAAGATTCAGATTTTACTTATGAAATAATCCAAAAACCTCAACGAGGGTTTTTAGGATTATTCGGAAACAAAAAAGCTATTGTTCGCTTTAAAGTGGACAATTTAGCACAAGAAATATCAGATTATCTTAGGGAATTTGCTCTTTATGCTCAAGTAACTATAGAGAAGATAACCATAAAAAGAGATGATAGATTCTTTTATGTGGAGCTGAACGAAGTATCAGACCCTGGTTTATTTATAGGGAAGGAAGGCTCGTTTTTGCTAAACTTACAGTATCTATTAAATCTGACATTTTCCACAAAGCTCACGGAACAACGGTCCATTATTTTTGATATTGTCGGATACAGGAAAAGACAAAAAGTAAACATCATAAAAAAGACCCAGCAATTGGCTCAAAAAGCTATCAAAACTCAAAAACCTGTCACCCTAGAACCGATGCCACCAGCTCACAGGAAAATAGTCCATCAGGCTTTGAAGGAATTTAGGGGAATAAAGACTATGCTTCTGGGTGATGGTGTAAATAAAAGGATTGTGATCAATCCTGTCGGTGGCGGCAATTATGAGCCACACCAAAAAATACATCCTAAATTCAACAAAACAGCACAGGAAGAATAGTTTATATAAGCAGGCAGGGTTTACTTTTTTTTGTAAACATCTCAGAAAAAAGTAATATTTAAAAAAACCTCTTGACAAAAAAAAGGGATTTCTGTATAGTTTTGATGATTCCAGACGCGGGAATAGCTCAGTGGTAGAGCGCGACCTTGCCAAGGTCGATGTCGCGGGTCCGACTCCCGTTTCCCGCTCGTACTGTTCGCCCATAAACCCGATCTCCAATAAAGTTACATTTCAATAAAAT
>WRIO01000205.1 GCA_009782695.1 Candidatus Cloacimonadota bacterium | reverse complement strand
TAAAGCAGGTTTGTCACTTTGGTCAGGGTGGCAGAGAAGTTTAATATTAATAGCGGCTGGAAGAGAGCGAGTCCTCTTTGTGTGCCTTTACCTTGCAGTCGTTGCGGCTCATCGAGTATCAATATAGGTCTAACCCGGGCTATATCTTCTATGAGTGACCTGCCCATATTCTTGTCCAATTTTTGGAATATCTTTAGTTTGCTCCTTTTCTTGATATCGTCAGTATCCTCAAAATCACGACTAAAAGCCTGGTTGTTTATGATCATCACGCTTATATCTTCATCCATGCAAAAGCTTCGCACTGACGAAATGTTATCACTATTATAAATAAAATAGCTCGCCTGCTTTTTATACACTTCTTTAAAGTGCTCTGTTGTCATTTCAAAGCTCTTTTTGACCCCTTCACGGATAGCTATGCTCGGCACTATCACGATAAACTTTTTCCACCCGTATTGTCTATTTAACTCAAATATAGTCCGAGTATATACATAAGTCTTACCTGTGCCGGTCTCCATCTCGATATCTAGCTCCAAAAATGGTGTTTTTTCTGTTTTTAGCTTTTTAGTCGATGTACTCAAAGTCTCGTTTTCTGTCTTTGTTTTCAGACCAACTGTCTCTATGATATTATTGCGACCCTGGATAGCTTTGATATTGCTGAGCAGGGACTCTTCGGACAGACTTATCTTTTTATTTGCGTAGCTTTCTTCTGTTATCATTACAGAGTCATCGATAGTAAATATATCATTGCCTTCACTACCCTGATTTTTAAACACCTCTATTATCGAATCAACTGCCTTTGTCTGATAATCTAATGCTCTAAATCTATATTTCATATACTCTCCTGTTTATTTTTTCCCCGCTCCTGCGGAGAGGGGTGTCGTCCGAAGGATGACGGGGTGTGGGCATTTTCCCCGCTCCTGCGGAGAGGGGTGTCAAGCTTACTTGACGGGGTGTGGGCATTTTCCCCGCTCCTGCGGAGAGGGGTGTCAAGCTTGTTTGACGGGGTGTGGGCATTTTCCCCGCTCCTGCGGAGAGGGGTGTCGTCCGAAGGATGACGGGGTGTGGGCTCTAATCATCAAAAAAACCATTCAATAGAATCTGCATCAGGAACATCGCCCATGTTTATCCTCTCAACTGCACTTTTAATAAACATCAACACATCATTTAGCTTGTACCTGACATCTTTATCGCTAATATGAATCACATATAACCCTTGTTTCAACAAATAGTTATTTCTTTGAACATCGTATTCACCTTTTAAAAAATGTGACTCACCGTCAATCTCTATTACTAATTTGGCTGATGGACAGTAAAAATCAACTATATAATTACCTATTACTATTTGCCTGTTAAAATTAACCCCATTCATTTTCTTGTTTTTTAACCTACTCCATAAAATCCTTTCGGTTTCTGTCATATTTTTTCTTAAATTTCTTGCATTATCTTTTAAGTTCATATATTTAGGTAACTTCATTTGTTCTTCCTTTTATATCCCCTGCCCCGTCAGGCTAGCGCCTGCCACCCCTTCCCGGTGGGACGGGGAAAATTTTCCCCGCTCCTGCGGAGAGGGGTGTCGTCCGAAGGATGACGGGGTGTGGGCTCCATCCGTGCGTAGCACACATTTTATTGTCTCCTTAGGGATATAATATCCATAGAAAAAGCCTCCTAATAGCCCCCCATTTACCTGCCGATAGATGATATTCCCCTGCCCCGTCAGGCTAGCGCCTGCCACCCCTTCCCGGTGGGACGGGGAAAATCACAGCACATACAACCCACTCGCAGACACCTTTCTCCGAAATAATATCTCACAGTTTACCTTCTGGCTGTCATCCTGGAAACTTATATCTCCAAAGGCGACATTTAACATATTATACCCCGCTATCTCTTCTAACACTGGATACGGTATATCCCTGTCAAAACATGCCACAAGCGGTATCAAATCCTCTGCTGCCCTATCATCACCAACTATATACACCCCAAAACCCTGCACATTTACCTTCTCTATCCGTGTAGTAAGGTCTATCCCGAGCTCTATCATCACTTGATAAAGCAAATCCTCACCTGTTCGGTCATCTTTCACAGAGGTTTCCCACAGTTTTAAGCTATCTTGCGTGGTCTCACTCGGCGTGTAAAAGTGGTCAGCCATATTACTACTATCAAGCTTTAGCACCCGAAAACCAATATCCAAATCTCCCCCAACTAAACCCTGACTCTCCTTTATCTTCACCCCCGCACGCCGAATCCGCTCCTTGCCTATGTCACAAATAGTCTGGTAACCCGCCTTGATAGCCTCACTATCTGCCTCACACACCTCCGGTATCTGCACACAGATATATCTTCTGTTGCCACCATCCTCTGCATTTAACTGCATTACCGCATGGGCTGTGGTTGCACTGCCTGAAAAAAAATCGAGGATGAGGGAGGATTTGTCACCGCCTGCTGTTATCAATTGGTGCAATAAATCAACTGGTTTTGGAAAAGTAAAATCAATTTTTAGGCTTTCCACATCCTCTATGCCTTTTTCTGAAAGGACTTTAATGATAGAGTATAATTTGGATTTTGCTTCAGAAACTAACTCATACTTACAAATAATATGTAATCCATCTTTATTTTTTTCTAAGAAATACTCTCCCTTCTTAATCTTTTCATCTATTTCTTTCTTTTTGGTAATGCCTTTATATTTTTCTAATTCTTCATAGAAACACCGTCTATCACCTAAAGATTTATCATATTTTCCAAATACTTTCCTTACGATATCGTCATTCTTAATATATTCTTTGCCATTGATAATATAAGTTTTTTTTTGTAGTATCTTTTGCCGGGATAGGTTAATTAAACTTATGTCTTTTGCGTAAACATGGATATAGTCATGTCCTTTAACTATGTATTTTGCTTGCCCACCCCCTTTGGCTCTTTGATGAATTAAACCTCCCACAAAATTCTCTTCCCCGAAGACCTCATCGCAGATTTTCCTAAGGTTATGGACTTCGTTGTCATCGATAGAGATAAATATCACCCCGTCGTCTGTGAGTAGGTCTTTTGCGAGTTTTAGTCTTGGGTAGATCATATTTAGCCAGTCGGTGTGGTATCGGGGGTTGCTGTCTTTGTTTTCGACCAATCTATTACCTTCATCGTCTATGGTGCCAGACATCTCGTCATATTCGTCTTTTGACAGGTGAAAGTTGTCTTTGTAGATAAAGTCTTTACCGGTGTTGTAAGGTGGGTCTATGTATATCATTTTCACTTTGTTTTTATACATATTTTTCAGGATTTTTAGGACTTCGAGGTTGTCGCCTTCTATGTATAGGTTTTTGGTGGTGTCATATTCCACGCTTTCGGCGGGGTAAGGGCGGAGGGCATTT
>WRIO01000204.1 GCA_009782695.1 Candidatus Cloacimonadota bacterium | reverse complement strand
TAAATCGTTAGATTATTCATTGTAGTAAAGGTCTCGGGATTGATAGCAGTGATAGGCTTTTTATAAGCAACTTTTAGTAAAACCCTTTTTAAAAGGTGGTTTGATTCTGGTAAAACAAAATCATTAAAATAAGCCATTCCAAAGGACATCACTATCATAAAGACCATAGTCAGTCGGGTCAGCTTAAAGATATCTATCCCTGTAGCTTTTGCAGCTGTAAGTTCGTTGTCGACCGACATTCTGCCGAAAGAATAAATAGAGGCGTATATTACGGACATCGGTACAGTGAGGGCGAGTATAAACGGGAGGGATAAAGCAAACAGATTTATTATAGTCAGTGGGTCTAATTGCTTTTCGAGTATAGTGTTCATCAGCTCACTAAGCCTATCGAACATAAATAAAAAGGTGGTGATGCCAAAGCAAATAAAAAAAGGCTTTATAGTCTCATAAAAAAAATACTTCTCTAAAATCTTGCTCCTGATAAAAATAATCAAGAACAAAAATATCGAGGCATAAAAAGAATATAAAACTAATATATCTAATGTCATAAATTTCATCCAATAAAAAACCTAATCTAGTAGCGGAGAGCGTCCTCGCTCTCCATTTTTAAAAAATTTATCTTTCGGACAAATGAAAACCCCTGCCCCGTCAGGCTAGCGCCTGCCACCCCTCCAAATTGGAGGGGAATTGTGCATCGTCCAAAACCCCCTTGTCGTCATTCTGAACGAAGTGAAGAATCCAGTATATTTTCATTTGTCCGAAGGACTCCTTATTTCTAATTTATAATTTATTCCCCACCATTTCCCTAAATTCTGCTAAACTGATTATCTTTATCGAGGGAATAGTAGCAGCTTTGTCGAGCTTGCTACCGGGGTTTTCTCCCACTAATAAATAATGCAGATTTTTGCTAACAGACGAGACCATCTTTCCACCATTTTTTTCGATGATTCTCACTAAATCATCTCTGGTATAATCCGCAAAACTGCCCGTAATTAAAAACTTTTTACCCTTAAATATGTCACTATCATTGGGTTCTTCGTGCTGTAGAGGGTTCACACCAGCAGCCTTTAGCCGCTCTATCAAAAGTAGGTTTTCTCCTACCGAAAAGTATTGAATTAAGGATTTTGCTATCTTTTCCCCAATCTCCTCTATATTGCAAAGACTGTCTATATCCGTATCTATTAAATCATCTATGCTTTGAAAATTGCTTGCTAGAACCTTAGATATCTTCTGCCCGACATATTTTATACCCAGAGCAAAGATAAATCTATCCAATCCATTTTGTTTTGATTTTTCGATAGATTGCCTTAGGTTTTCTGCAGACTTCTGCCCTTGTTTTTCGAGCCTTGCAAACTGCTCATAGTCCAAATGATATATGCTATCGATAGTTTTTATCAAGTTATTTTCAAGCAGTTGAGCGACCACTGCTTCACCTAAGCCTTCGATATCCATAGCATCTTTACTGCAAAAATGTTCTATCCGCCTATGGATTTGAGCGGGGCAAGCTATATTTTCGCAGTAATGTATCACTCCTGCGTCCTCCACCACGAGGTGTGAAGCACACACAGGACACACTTCGATAAACCGTATTCTGTCGTGCCTACCTAATATTTTGGGGATAATCTCGCCAGACTTTATCACTTCCACTTCATCACCTATTTTCAGGTTCAGTCGCTCTATCTCATCGGCATTGTGCAAGGTGGCACGGCTCACGATAGACCCCGATATTGCCACCGGTTCTAGCACAGCCACAGGTGTCACTGCACCTGTCCGACCCACTTGATAAACTATATCTAGCAGTTTGGTGATTTTCATTTCTGCGGGAAATTTATAGGCGATAGCCCATTTAGGACTTTTTGCAGTGTAGCCTAACTCTTGCTGCACCGACAGCTCATTTATTTTGAGGACTATGCCGTCTATCTCGTATTCTAATTCATCCTTTTTTTTTGCCCAAATTCCACAATATTTTTCTATCTCTTCCATAGAACTAGCCTTGGTATAATAGGGATTTAGCTTAAAACCAAGCGACTGCAAAAAGGCAAGGACTTCAGAATGAGTTTTTTTTAGAGGTTCTTTATGATAGCCAACTCCATATATAAAAATCTGCAATTGCCTTTCTGCCACTGACTTTTGGTCTTTTAATTTTAGTGTCCCTGAGGCAACATTTCGGGGATTTGCAAATAGTTTTTGTCCGTTTTTTGCCCTTTCCTCATTTATTTTATGGAAAGTAGCCTTGTTCATATACACTTCACCCCGAACTTCTATCGTATCCAGAAAAGGGATAACCGTGGGTATCTCTGGGATAGTAAGGATATTCTCTGTTACATCCTCGCCTGCTTCTCCGTCACCTCTGGTCAATGCTTTTACCAAAAAGCCATTTTCATAGAGTAGGTTTACAGACAGTCCGTCTATTTTATGCTCCAAGCAGACTTCTGGTAACCAGTTTAATCCATTTGCTTTTTCTAAAAATCTGCCTGCTTTTTCAAAAAAAGCCTTGATATTTTCCATAGAAAAAGCGTTGTCAAGGCTATACATCCTTTGCAAATGCTTTACAGATGGGGCAGAACCGCCACCGATATCAGACCCTACCTTTTTGGTTGGGGAGTTTTCTTTTGCAAAATCTGGATAAAGTGCCTCTAAATCTATTAGTTCGGAATACAAATGGTCATATTCTGAGTCTGATATAGCAGGATTGCTTTCTACATAATAGAGCTGGTTCTGCTTGTTTAGGTAGTCAACCAGATAGTCTATCCTTTTTTTTATGTCGGCTTTCTCAGTCATTTATCTTTATTCCTATGATAAAAATACCCGCTTTATTTGCCATTTCTATCACTGTTCGTTGCTGGATGATGAGTATTCCTCCTGCCTCCACTGCCAAACCTTTTATGCCGTATTTTATCAGCTGTTCGGCAGTGGCAGGTCCTATCACGGGGAAATCTACTCTGGTCTCTTGCCCCGGCTTGATGATCTTCACCATCACAGGGTCTTTACCCTTTCTTTTGACCGTTGCAGCCCGTGAAAGTAGCATATCCGTGCCTTCGATAGCCTCCACAGCAAGCACCATTCCCTCTTGCACCACAACAGATTGCCCCACATCGACAGTGCCCAGTGCCTTTGCCACAGTGATACCGCGCTCGATATCGGACATATCTTGCTCTGTTGGGGTCACACTGCCGTAAATACCTTCATGGAAAAGGATTTCTGGCACAGCCTCTTGCACGCTGATCACCCTGTAACCTCTTTTTTCTATCTCTTCTATGATAGCTCGAAATATTACATCATCGCTTACCTTCGTAAAGGCAAGTTTCGCAAGCAGTTTTACTCCCTCGAAATCTGGTGATAACTCACTAAATGAAGGGCGT
>WRIO01000203.1 GCA_009782695.1 Candidatus Cloacimonadota bacterium | reverse complement strand
TCATGAAAGCACAAGATGTTCTCTATATTTGCACCTCGCCAGCCGTAGATAGCTTGGTCATCATCACCCACCACACAGATATTTTGGTGATTTTCTGCCAGGAGTTTTATGATCCTAAACTGCGCAAAGTTAGTATCTTGGTATTCATCCACCATAATGTATTGAAATATCTGCTGATACCTTTCCTTTACAGCGGGATTATTTTCTAAAAGCAGAGCAGTATTCATCAGTAAATCGTCAAAATCCATAGCATTATCGAGGGTAAGTGTTTCGTTGTATAGCTTGTATAAATTATGAAAAGTAGTAGTATAATTATTTCGTTCTTGATGTTCAAAAAAATCATCAGGAGAGATAAGGTGCGACTTTTGATTGCTTATAATATTTAAAACTTTTTCGGGTGGGATTTCTTTTTTATCTATATTGTGTTGCTGATACACCCTCTTTAAAAGTCCAAGCTGGTCATCTCTATCATAAATAGTAAAATTGCTGTTATATAGTGGTAAATATTCTATCTCAAATCGTAATATTCTGGTGCAAATAGCATGAAAAGTGCCGACCCAAGTTGATTTAAGACGATATGAAAAAAGGTTTTCTAACCGCTGTCGCAGTTCTTCGGCTGCTTTATTCGTAAAAGTGACCACCAAGATATTAGCTGGGTTGACATTTTCGTGCAAGATCAACCATGCTACACGGTGTATAACAGATCTAGTTTTGCCACTCCCAGCTCCTGCTAGAACCAGTAGTGGTCCTTGGGTGGTGGTGACCACTTCTTTTTGGGCATCATTTAGTGAGCTTAATAATTGTTCTTGTTCAGTCTGGTTCATTCCTTCCTAAATTTTCTATTTTGAACCTCATAAATTTGTGATTATGTCCCTAATATCGCTCATCATCAGCTTAAAAGCTAAAACTATCTCCGTCTTTTGCTATTTTATATTTCGGGTTATTTTCGACTAAAAAGGTCAATTTTTGGGTAATGCCATGTGTTAGGTAAACCTTCTCTTTTATGACATTGTCAAGGTCAAGCATTTCGTCTTCCTCTGGGTGCAACGCATCTACGATGAGGTAGTCAGATTTTTGCAAATAGTCCCACACTTCTGCGATATTGGTGATATCAGAAGTGTATGTGAGCTTTTTCCCATTTTCTACGATAGAAATACCGAAGGAATACATTTTGTTTGGAACTTGGTTCTTTTTCACAAAATCGGTGTATCTTTCGAGGTGATTCGTGACGAAAATGGCTATTTCATTGTGGTTGTCACCTATTTGTTCGCAATACATTAGGTTGATGGGAAAACCCAAAGTGTCTTTGAAAATATACATATAGTCTAGCGAACTTTCAAATATGTCTAAACACTCCGGTAAATATATGTCTAAACCTTTGGTTCTTTTTTGCAAATAAAAGTGCTGCAATAACATATAAATCCCTGCTAAATGGTCTGGATGAGTATGCGATATAAATATGACATCTACATCATCTACATTGATTCGTTCCTTTAAAAATGCCTGACTAACCCCTTCTCCACAATCAAACAAGATAGTCAGATTGTCTCCTTGTAACAAGATAGAGGAGTGTCTCTGGTTGAGCTGTGGCATACCTGGAGCAGTGCCTAAAAATTTAACTAACATTATATATCCTTTATTTTTATTTTTTTAATTGATTTTCTGTGACGACTATAGGTATTTTGTTTAGCTTCCTGCCGAAGTATAAAAATACTATGATGAAAATAGCAGTAGTGATGCAAAGCAAAATAGCAGAGCCGATTTTCAACATAATGATGGTCATCAAAACTATGATAGTATTTATCAAATACACAAATAGTGCTGTGAGCTTGTGAGAGTTTACAGCTGTGTCTATTCTGTGCGTGGAATGGTCTTTTCCTCCTTGAGAAATCCTACGTCCATCTCTTTTTCGTGTGATACTGACTAGGCTGATATCAAATATAGCATAAGACAGCAATAAAGTGGGTAATAAATAAAACATCTTGCTGTTCATAGTGTTTACCGTTAGTTTTCCCGCTAAAATACCCATGGTAGAAAGGAAATAACCAAAAAACATACTACCCGCATCACCTAAAAATATCTTCGCAGGGTTGAAATTATACCTTAAAAATCCCAATGTAGCACCTGCAAAAGATAAAGACAATAGGCTGACAGACTCGCTGAGACCCAATATATTGGGAGTTTTTACAGTGAAACTAATAGCGTAAAACCCCAGTGCTAAGATACAAGCCATCCCCGATAATATCCCATCCATATTATCCAAAAAATTATAAGCGTTCATCAGACCTGTCATCCATAACAATAAAATAGGTAAAGTAATCCATACATTTCCCAAAAGAGTGTAAATATTATTTGTGTGGATAAATATCAAACAAACTAAAGCTTGAAAAAATAGCTTAACTATCGGAGACATCCCGAACTTATCATCTACTAAACCCGTGATAAGTATCACTAATGCACCCAATAAATAGGAGTAAGTGTTAAAGACTGCCATAGTATCACGGTAAATAAAAGAAGTCCATAACACTACTATCCCAAATCCTATAAATACACTCAATCCACCGAGCAATGGTGTCGATTTTAAATGTAACTTTCGAGCGGCTGGGTTATCCATAAAATTTATGGACACAGCAAGCTTGATTACAATCGGTGTAAGATAATACACTAAAGCAAAACTTATGCAAAAAACTACCATAAAATCAAAAATCATATTTTTCTAAGATATCCTGATACTCCAATAAAAATATACCTAATATTTTTATTCCTAATCATATTTTTTCAAAAAGATAAAAAAATAAATGAGGGTTTCTTGTCAACTAAAATAAAAAGGTATCTTCTCTATCTATAACCAAAAGCTAGATTTGATATAGTTTTTATTATGTATAAAAAGGTGGGAATCTAATAAATAAGGGATATTTTAGGTAAACAATCATTGGGTAGGCTGCTCTCTATGAGGTTGGGAGTTTTTCACCCAAAAAATTAGTCTATGGGATTGTCGGAGGGAACTAGAAAATTTATCATTTATTAACTTCTTTAAATTTTCCAGATTTTTTCTTTGGTAACAGCTTATAATATAATGAAATATAACGACCACCGAGCAAGTTTCATCGGAGCAGGTCAGACATGCTCCGGTGAAACTTGCTTCTTCCTTACTCAAACTTATTATTTTATATGACGATCCAAAATAAATATGAGAAATTTATTCACAAAGTTGATTTTTCAACCTAAAGTATTATATTTTCGGAAGGAACAGTGAAGTAAGTTTGCGAGTAAACATCATTCCGTTTTATTTTTGATTGTCAGTATAATACTGGGATGTTGACACCAGGAAATGCTGTTCTCCGCGAGACTCGTTTTCATAGTC